>JBKBMM010000035.1:0-9495 GCA_046295835.1 Caldimicrobium sp. | reverse complement strand
AAGTACTTAAAAGGAAAGTGTTTAGATGATTGAATACCTCTCTAAAAGAGAAGGAGAAATAAGGCTTATTTTTAGCAACTCTTTTGAACGGGATCTCTTTTATAGGGGTATAGTAAAGGTTGAAGGAATTAAGGAGATTGCCTTTAAAGAAAATACAAGGTCTCTAAAAATAAGATATATGCCAAATAGCTTTGCGGGGATGATTTTAGAGCATATTTCTCCTCAAAAAAGAGAATTTCTTAGTAGAGAGGATTTGTATTTCTATCTAAATCATTTATTGAGACACCCTGGAACTAAACTTCTTTTTAGTATTTTAGTTTTTGGAAAAAAGGTAGGTCCTATAAAATTTGCTCTGTGTAATTTATTGATACTACCTTATTTAAAATCAAAATTTTAGGAGGTAGGCAATGTTAAATTTACCATCCACTATTGGGGGATGTTTATCTACACCAATGATGCTTTACGGTTTAGGTACCTTTGCAGGCTTAGTCATTGTAAATAGGTTGCTCAGGGATTCAAAGCCATTTTTAGTTAGACTAACTAAGGAGGCCATTTCCTTTCAACAATGGATTATGGGTAATTTAGAGGAATCAAAGGAATTTTGGGAAGATGTATATTCTGAGGCCAAACATCTTTATCGCTTAGAGGTAGAAAAGAAGCTTCAAATTTTGCAAAAACAACAAGAAATTCTGCAAAAATTAAAAGAAAAGCTTTAAAATTAAAGAATATTAATAAATCTATTAAGGAGGTTAAATTATGGCTGGATTTTGTTCCTTCTGCGGAAAAGCTTTATGTTCCAATCCTTTTAGCTTTCTTGTAGGGTTTGGTCTTGGGATTTTAGGGCTCTATTTTATTGAAAAGGCAAAAGAGGGCAAACATTTTGAAGAAACAACCAAGGAAATAGAAGCTATGATCAAAGCCTTAGAGATGAAAACCCAAAGTCAATCTCAACCACAAGGGGCCTAAGGAATTGGTATGCCTCTTCCTTATAAAATAAAAAAAATTTCCTCAAGAAAATTGATTGTCTTTTCTTACCTATTCCAGCATCCAAATATTCACAAGGAGACCATTGAGGAATATTTTTTAAGATTTAATGGGGTAAAAAAAGCAAAGTGTATAAAAAATAAGGGAACAATTAGTTTGGAATTTGATTCAGAGCACTTCAATCTCATAGAATTGATTAATTTTTTTGAAAAAAGCTCCTATGAAATTCTTCTTGAAGAACTGAGCAAATTAACACCCTCTACTCCTGAAGAAAAAAAAGGAAATTGGTTTTTATATACCTCTTTGGGGTTTATTCCTTATATCTTTCCTTCGATGTTTCCCTATTCCTTGTTAAGTAGTCTGACCTTTATTTTATCTTTACCTGTTTTTAAAAAGGCTTTGCATTCCCTTAAGAAGAAAAAATTTGATGTGCATTGTCTTGATTCTGTTGCTTTAGTATCTTCTTTACTTTCTAAAAATCCTTTGGCTTCTCATTTTATGATTTTTCTCCTTTCCTTAGGAGACTATTTAGAAGAGAAAATAGAGAAAAAGGCCTATCAAGATGTGGAAAAACTTTTTGGTTGGAACGAAAATTATGCCTGGCTGGTAGTGGGAGAGGGACAAAGTAAAAAGATTAAGGCAAAGGAGCTTCAGAAGGGTGATTTAATTGTAGTTTATGCAGGGGAAAAAATTACTGCAGATGGAAGAGTTGTAGAAGGTGAAGCCTTAGTAAATCAAGCCTCTCTAACAGGTGAGGCTAATCCAGTATTAAAAAAACCAGGAGATAAAGTCTATGCTGGAACCTTTATAGAAGATGGAAAGCTCTACATTAAAGTTGAAGAGGTAGGCAGTGAAACTGTGCTTGCTAAGGTTATTTCTGTAATTGAAAGCTGTGTGAAAGAACCCATTGCTTTACAAAAAAGAGGCGAAGAGATTGCAAACAAATTTGTTTTACCGACCCTACTTTTAGGCACTTTAGCTTACTTACTAACCAGGCAACCCAATAGATTCACCTCTACTCTTATTATAGATTATCACACGGGTATTCATCTTTCAGCTCCTCTTTGTGTTATGTCTCATATCGCAGAAGCTGCTAAACAGGGCATTCTTATCAAATGCGGAAGCAAACTTGAAGTCTTAAAAAAGGTGGACACAATTATTCTTGACAAAACTGGTACCCTTACCTTAGGGCACCCCAAAATTATGGACCTAATCGGGATTAATATCAATGAAGAAGAGGTGCTTCGCTATGGTGCCTCTCTTGAACAAAAAATTACTCATCCTGTAGCAAGGGCTTTAGTAAAATTAGCTGAAGAAAGAAATGTGGATTTGCTCCCTCGTGAAAATTCTAAATATCATATTGGTCTTGGTATAGAGGGTGATTTAGATGGTGAGCACTTCATGCTTGGAAGTACGATGTTTATGCTTAAAAAGAAAATTAAAATTCCACCAGAAGTTAGAGAATTAGTAGAAAAACTTCATTCAGAGGCAAAATCAGTGCTTTATCTTGTAAGAAGAAGACAAATTGTGGGGCTAATTACCTTTGCAGATCCTCCAAGAGATGAAGCTTATGAAGTAATTAGAGAATTGAAGAAGAGGGGAAAGCAAATCATCCTTTGTACAGGAGATAATGAGGGGGTTGCCAAACATATTTCCAAAAAATTAGGCATTGATAGATATTTTGCCAGAGCCTTTCCTGAAGAAAAGGTTAAAATAGTTAATAAATTAAAAGAGGAAGGCAAAATTGTTGCCTTTGTGGGAGACGGTGTCAATGATTCTCCTGCCCTTACTTCAGCACATGTGGGAATTTCACTAAGAGGTGGAACGGAAATTGCTCTTGAACTTGCAGATATAGTGATTGGAGAAAATCTTAAACACTTGGTAGAGGTCATAGATTTAGCAGAAAGGGCCTTTAACAAATTAGAAAAAATCTATCAAACTAATATTTTAGTAAATACCATAGGACTGATTGGCTCAGCTATGGGAATTTTTAATCCTGCTCTTTCCACCATAATTAACAATGGCTCCACTATAATGCTTGGCCTATACGCAATAAAAAAATAAATGAGGAGGGAGGCTTATGGAAGAAAAAGACCTTTATACCGAGTTAGAAAAGATTAAGGCTGAGCTTGAAGAATTAAAGCAAAAAATTGGTGGTCCAGAGGAAAAAAGTATAAAAGCCCTGCCAGCAGAAATTCTAAGTAAAGTAGCTGATGTGGGTAAGGAAGTAGTTAAACAGGCCGCAGAAATAGCTGAAAAGGCACTCACCATTGTAAAGTATTCAGTAGAAGGCGCCGCAGAAGGAGTAAAAAAAGCCCTAAAAGAGGAAAAAGAGGATAAAAAGTAAAATGAAATTTGTTAAAACTCGCAGTGGAAGATATCTTAATGTAAACCATATTATTGCCCTATCAGTTGAGGAAACTAAAATCGAGATTCAGGGGAAAAAGAGGCTGGTTTACAAGGTAGTTGCCTATATGAGCCAGCCTCTCTTGCCAGCTGTAATAGGTATATATTACTCAGAAGAAAAGGCAAGATCTATTTTAGAAGATTTAATTAAAACTATTACCCATCCTGAAAATATAATTGCTGTAGAAACTGAATGTTAAATGAATATTCTCAAAACCTAAAAAATTTAATTCATGAACTGAATCAATCTCACCAGGATTTTTTCATCAGGTTAAAAAGTGAAATCCTTTTTGTTGTTCAATTACCTAATAAATCTATTTTCTGTCTTCTTTTGAATCAAAATGGTATCAAAGAGTTAGAAAATTGCTTAGAAAAAGAAAATGTGGTTTACATAAATTATCACGATTTACTTCGTCTTATTAATGACCCTTCTAAAATAGTTAGATATCTTTTCCAGGGAAAAATAAAATTAAAGGGCGATACTCGCTTTCTAAAAGAGCTTATAGAAATTTTAAAAGCTTTTTAACGCCTTCAGCTATTAAATTTTCTAAAAATACACCTGCTACCACAGATTCCACCAAGATTAATCTATCCTTTTCTGTAAAAAAGGTATCCCTCTCCCTTTTTTGGATTCGATCTCCTCTTTTAATAAATCTCATATAGACACTTTTGCGCTTCTCTAAATCTTCAATTATACTCTGAATTCTCTCCATACCTCTACCCCTCTTTGGTCTTTTTTTTAATAAATAATATCTTAATGTTAAAAGTTGGTTAAATGGTTTTGAAAGGAATCTTAAGAAAGTTTGACTATTTTGTTATCTATGAGTCTTGTTTTCCCAAGAAACACAGCAAGGGCAATAAGCACATCTTTTGTGATCTCATGTACAGGCTTTAAAGTTTCTGGATCAACGATTTCAATGTATTGGACCTGTGTATGGGGAAATTTCTCAATATAATCTTGTATAAGTTCTTTAATTCTGTCAACATTTCTCTCACCACCAAGAATTAGTCTTTCTGCGAGTTTGAGGGATTGATAAAGCGAAAGGGCAGATCGTCTTTCTTCTTCTGAGAGATAGGTATTTCTTGAGCTCATAGCTAAGCCATCCTCTTCTCTTACCGTAGGATGTGATATAATTTCAATCTCCAAATTTAAATCTTTTACCATTTGTTGAATAACTCTTAATTGTTGATAATCTTTTTCACCAAAGATGGCTTTATGGGGCTTAACAATATGAAAAAGTTTTAAAACTACAGTGGTTACCCCTTTAAAATGCCCAGGTCTAAAGGCCCTGCACAATCCTTTAGTTAGCTCAGTAACCTCCACATAGGTCTGATAATCTTCTGGATACATTCCCTCAGCATCTGGCATAAATACAATATGTACACCTTCTTTCTTAAGAAGGGCTAAATCTCTTTCAGGATCTCTGGGATAGATTTGATAATCCTCACTTGGACCAAATTGAAGAGGATTTACAAAGATGCTTACAACTACTCTATCTGCCATAGATCTTGCAAGTCTCACCAAACTCAAATGCCCTTCATGCAAATACCCCATAGTTGGCACAAAAGCAATAGTTAATTTCTCCTCTCTCCATAAATTAGCTCTCTCTTGCATTTCCTTGATTTTCTTTATTACCTCCATTCTTCTAATTCCCCCCTCTCCATAGGATCGAAAATATATTGAATTCTTTTAATAACCATTTCTTTCAAAAAATTTTCTAATTTTTCCTCAAATTTTCCATCAATTTGGGCAATTTTCCTTTGATTAAGAGCTCCTTTAATCCACTCCCTCCATTCTAAATATCTTTGGCCACTGTATTTTTCTATTATCACAAAATACCAATAGGTTTTATCATCTACCTTTAAGTATAAACTTCCTTCCCAGAAATCAAAGGGTTTAGCCCTTTTGGGATAGGCAATTTTTTTAAGAATTTCATAAAGTGATTTATTAGAGTCTATGATATAGACTTTCTGATAAGGTTTAGCCCATTTTAAGAGTTTTTCTAATTCTTTATTGTCAAGGGATATACACCCTTTAGTCCAATGGCAGTCCTCTTTTCCTTTTTCCTTCCTACAAGCACCACCTCCATGTATCCCTATTTCATTACCCAAGGTAGCTACCTCTTCCACAACTTTGGCACATTTACTTAAGGTCCAGCATCTTCTTAACTCTTCAAGAGTTATTTCTCCTCTAAAATAGGCAAGAGAAAGGTCATTAAAATTTGGATAATTTAGCTCTAAAAAATAATAATATTGCTGAGATGGTCTAATATTTGAAATTTCATATTGACCTTCTGGAGTGAGAAAATCCCCTCTTTTACTTTTAAAAAGGGTACTCTTTAAACCATATCCAATTTTAGCCTCAAGAATTATCTCCTCATCTTTTTTAAGATATAACTTGTAAGAACCCTTATCAATTATAAAATAAAACTCCTTGGCAAAGGCTGGTGAAATAAAGGAAAAAAATATAAATATGGTCAAAAACAAAGACAACACCATTAACACCTTTTTAAAAATCAAAATTATTGGAAATAATTTAAACACATCTTATAAATCCCAACAAGTCTCCTATTTGGCGGTTTCTTCTAAACTTTATCTTTTGAATTCAGGGAAGAGAGTTTTTCCCCTTTGAAGCTTAAAAGATAATGTTATAATTCATATAAGAATGGACTGGATTTTTTTAAAAAAAGTATTAAATTAAAATTATTTCAAAAGGGAGGAAAACTTGAATCCGCGGATAATTTTTTTTGATACTACCTTAAGGGATGGGGAGCAGTCCCCTGGTGTATCTTTAAATATAAAAGAGAAAATAGAGATAGCTAAGGCATTGGTAGAGTTAGGAATTGATGTTTTGGAGGCTGGTTTTCCTATTACCTCTCCTGGAGATTTTCAAGCAGTCAAGACTTTGGCAAGAGAGATAAAGGGAGTAACTATAGCAGGACTTGCCAGAGCCAACGAAAGGGACATTGAAGTTGCTTGGGAGGCTTTAAAGGAAGCTGAATCTCCAAGAATTCACACCTTTATTGCTACTTCAGATATTCATCTAAAATACAAACTCAAAAAAAGCAGAGAAGAGGTTTTAGCTTTAGCTAAGGAGGCTGTTAAATTTGCTAAAAGCTTTACACCAGATGTGGAGTTTTCTGCTGAGGATGCTACAAGGAGTGATAGGGAATTTTTAGCCCAAGTTGTACTTGAAGTAGTAAAGGCTGGAGCTACTACTATTAATATTCCTGATACTGTAGGCTATACAGTTCCTCAAGAATATTATGCTCTCATTCAATTTTTGATTGAACGCCTCAAGGCTGAGGGGTATGAAAGCCATCTAAAAGAGGGTAAATTGAGGATTTCTGTACATTGTCACAATGATTTGGGTTTAGCTGTGGCTAATTCAATTTCTGCTATTTTAGCTGGAGCTACTCAAGTTGAAGGAACTATTAATGGAATTGGGGAGAGGGCTGGAAATGCCGCTTTAGAAGAAATAATTATGACCCTCAAAACTCGAGCAGACTTTTTTAAAGCTAACTTAGGCTATGAGCCTATACTAAGAATAAACACTCAAAAAATAGTCCCTGTTAGTCAACTTGTATCTCAGTTTACTGGCATGGTGGTACAACCCAATAAAGCTATTGTAGGAGCTAATGCCTTTGCTCATGAATCTGGCATTCATCAACATGGAGTGCTTTGTGAGAGAACTACTTATGAGATTATTGACCCAAAAGAGATCGGTTGGAGTGGCTCAGCTATTGTACTTGGAAAACATTCTGGAAGACATGCTATTGCCTTTAAACTTGAAAGTCTTGGCTGGAATCTTCCCAAAGACATCTTAGATAAGGTTTTTGAACGTTATAGAGAAGAGGTTAAAGACTTTTTAAGAAAGGTAGATGATGCCTATTTGGAAGGCATTGTGCTTGATCTACTTTTAGAGGAAGAGTACCGATATAAATTGATTTCTTCCCAGGTAATTAGTGTACTGAGTGGTTCATTAAAACCTATAGCAGAGGTTGAAATTGAGGACAAAAAGATAGGCAAAAGGGTGTCTCTGGGTCTTGGTGTAGGACCTATTGATGCAGCTTATAAAGCTGTAGCAAATGCCCTTGGCTACTCCTTTGAAGAGGAAAAAGACAAAAAGTGTATAAAACTCATAGATTTTCATATAGATGCCCTAAGTGGAGGCACTTCAGCTGAAGGTATTTGTGGTGTTATATTAGAAGACAAAAAGGGATTTAGATCTGCAGGCCTTGGAAAAGATGGGGATATTGTAATTGCAAGCCTAAAAGCCTTAATCAAGGCCATAAATAGGCTTGAGGCCTATCAAGAAAAGGGTGAAGAGCTAAAAAAACAATTTTCTAAGGATTAGGCTTTAAGATCTCTTTATTAGAAGAGCTTTGGAGCCTTTTTAAAAGATAAATTTTATCCTCTGAAAGGTTAGCCCATTCTGAACCTGGTGCAATCTGGGTAATTGATTCCCAGATCTCTTTAGCTAAGTCATATTTTCCTTTTTTAAAAAAAACCTCACCTAAATAGTATCTTGCTTCAAGAGAGGAACGTTCATTTTTCAAAACCCTTTTTAAATAAAATTCAGCAGAATCTAAATCACCCTCATCTAAATAAATTAAAGCAATGTAGATTAGTGGTTTGGAAGCAAGGGCATTTTCCTTTACAGCTTGATGTAAGATATTTAAGGCCTTTTCTTTATCCCTTAGCTGATAATAGCTCCATCCCATATTAGCCAAAGCTAAATAGGCATTAGTATAAAGGGGATTAGAAAGCGCTTTTTCAAAGTAAGAAATAGCCTCCTGATATCTTCCCTGCATCATATGTAAAGTACCTAAATTATTATATGCTTCAGAATAGTCAGGATCAAGCATTAAGGCAGACTTAAAATAGGCTTCTGCCTTCTCATAATCTTTTTTTGCCATATAAACCACACCGAAAAGATTATAAACCTCTGGATCACAAACTTTTTGGCGTTCTTCAGGGGAAAGATTTTGAAGATTTTGTAAATTTAAGCAAAATTGAGGTCTAAGAAGGGTTTGTTGTGCCAGTTCAAGCTCCCGCAAGGCATCAGTATATCTCCCCTCCGCTATATATAACTTAGCCACCTCTTTATGAGAATAAATCTTTTCTTGATAATATTGAGGCTGTGCCTGACAACTAACCATTAAAAAAAGGATTAAAAGGAAAAAAAGCCTTCTCATTTTTTACCCCTCTATAAATTTTATATAAATCTTTCTTGTCCTTGGGCCATCGTATTCAGCAAAAAAAACCTTTTGCCAAGTGCCTAAGACAAGTTTACCCTTCTCGACAAGAAGCAGCATGGTTGGCCCTGTAATACTAGCTTTTATATGTCCTGGAGAATTTCCTTCTAAATGCTTATAGGGATATTTTTCTGGGGCAATTTGTGCAAAAATTGCTAAAATATCCTCTTTTACTGAAGGATCTGCCCCCTCATTTACAATTAGCCCAGCTGTGGTGTGGGGATTAAAAAGAATACAAATTCCATCTTTGTGAGGAAGTACACGCTCTATTTCAGAAGTAATATCAATGAGCTCCGTTTTCTTTGTGGTTTTTATGGTTAAAATCTCCATTGAATCATTATTTTTACAAAAATTTTAGCAAAGTCAAGAGTAATTTTATACCTTTTTGTATACCTTTTTGTATAAAATCACCCACTGCTAACTATTTCAGCACTTATTTAATTTCTAACTTTTTTTCTTCAACTCACAACTCTAATTCCATGGCTTGACTTTTTTTAAAATCTTTCTACATTTAAAGTATGAAATGAAAATTAAAGGGAGGGAAAAAAATGCCGATAAATAATATAAAAAATGCTGAGGGTATTTATATGAAGATAAATGAATTAATTGCACACAAACCCTCTGTAACCAAAGAAAAAGAGATACAAAAAGAAAGGATTTCAAACCAAGAGCCTTCTAAAGAAATAGGGCCGAAAGGAGTTCAAGACAAAGTGGAAATCTCTTATGCTCAGGTTATAGAGAGGGCGGTAAAAAAGAGTCAAGAATTATCTGAGGTTAGAGAAGAAAAAGTCTCTCAAATTAAAGAAGCTATTGAAAAGGGGACTTATCAAGTTTCTAATGCTGAGTT
>JBKBMM010000034.1:0-9627 GCA_046295835.1 Caldimicrobium sp. | reverse complement strand
GTTAAAAAATATGTTTCTCAGGGGATGTTTCTTTCTCCTTTTGAAGCTGGTATCTTTGAAGAAAGAAATAAACTTTTAACCTTTGAAGAGGGAACTCCTCTTGGAAAATCTATTTATGAGGTATTAAATCTATTTGAGCCTGTACTTGAAGTTGCCATAACACCAAATAGGGGAGATCTTTTATCCATCTATGGTATAGCAAGGGAATTAAATCTCATATGTAATTGGGAACTAAAGCCCCTTGAATTTAGCGATAATCTCAGGGGAGGTAAAGTATTTCCGGGAAAGATAAGTATTGAAGACCCTGAGGGATGTTTTCGCTATGCAGGAAGATTATTCGAAGGAGTTCAAATCACAGAGAGCCCTTTTTATCTCTTAAAAAGGCTTTTTTTAGTAGGTTTGAGGCCTATTAACAATATTGTAGATATAACTAATTATGTTTTAATAGAGATTGGGCAGCCCTTGCATGCCTTTGATTGGTCAAAAATTGAAGGAAAGGAAATAGTTGTCAGAAGGGCAAGGAATGGTGAAAGTTTACTAATGTTAGATGGTGTGAGAAGGACCTTCACTGAGGAAGATTTAGTCATAGCAGATAAGTCTAAGGCACTTGTACTTGCTGGGATTATGGGTGGGGAGGACTCAGGAGTTAATGAGTTTACTCAGGATATCTTTCTTGAAGCAGCCTGGTTTAATCCAAAAAGGATTAGACTTTCCTCTCAAAGACATAAAATAAGCACAGAAAGTAGTTATCGCTTTGAGAGAAAAGTTGATCCAGAAGGAGTATTAGCTGGTTTGCTTAGGGCTACTGAGCTAATTATAAGTATAGCCCAACCAAAGGATTTCACGGAAATTTCTGATCTCTATTTACAACCCTACAAGTCCCCTACCATAGAGGTACCCTATAAAAAGATTACGAAAATACTTGGCTTTGAGGTTGATAAAACCTTTGTGGATAATACCCTCCCAAAACTGGGAGAAGTTAAGGTTTTAAATGATTCTTATTTAATTACTCCCCATACTTTCCGGCAGGACCTTTCGATACCAGAGGATATTGCTGAAGAAATTGCAAGACTTTATGGATATGACAAAATACCTACCACAATTCCCTGGGGTGAGCTTAAAGCAAAACCACCCAGTGCAGAGTTGACGCTCATAAGAAATTTAAAAAATCTTTTTAAAAGTTTTGGTCTTTTTGAAGTCATAACCTATAGCTTTATTAATCCTGAACTTTTACATAAACTTAATTTACCCTCTGAGGATAAAAGAATGAATTATTTACAACTTAGTAATCCTCTTTCTTCTCAACTTTCTGTGATGCGAACAAGTTTAATACCAGGTCTCATAGAATGTGCTAAATATAATTCAGCAAGAGAGGTAGAAGATTTGGCTATCTTTGAAATAGGTAAAGTTTTCTATCCATCACAAGACTTAGCTGAGGAAAGAATCTTCTTAGGAATTTTGTTAAAGGGAGAAAAGAAACTTTTACCCTGGGAGGGATACAAGAAAAAATATGATATTTTTGATATAAAAGGTCTTTTAGAGGAATTTATTAAGTATCTTAGATTGCCACTTGAATTTAGACCCTTTTCTACAGAGCCTTTTTTAAAAAGAGGGATGTCCTATGATTTATATCTTAACGAGAAGAAAATTGGCTTTGCTGGAGCCATCAAAAACCTCCTCTTGGAAGATTTAGACTTAAAGGGGCCACTTTTTCTTGCAGAAATTGATCTTACCGCACTCATACCTTATTATACCAATATTAAAGAGAAAAGAGAAATCAAAAAACCGCCAAAATACCCTTCTACTTTCAGAGATGTAAGTTGCGTTTTAGATAAAAAGATACCTTATACGGAGATATTGAGCTATTTAGTTAAACTTGAAATTCCCTATTTAGAAAGAGTTGAATTGATAGCTTTATATGAGGGAGAGCCTATTCCAGAGGATAAAAAAAGTATTACCCTTAGATTTTACTATAGGGCAGAGGAGAGAACACTTTTAGTGGAAGAGGTTAATGCTATTCAAGATGAGGTAGCTAAAAAGCTTTTTGAGCATTTTAATGCTAAACCTCGTTAAATGGGAAAACTAACCAAAAGAGAAATTGCTAAAGAGCTTCAATTAAGAACAGGACTATCTCAGAGATTGCTTTCTCAAATTGTTGATACCCTCCTTGAGGAAATAAAGTTGGCCCTTGAGTTAGGGGAGGAGGTAAAGATTTCGGGTTTTGGCACTTTTAAGCCTCACTTGAGCAAGCCGCGTAAAGGAAGAATTTTTAAATCAGGGGAGAAGATTGTCATTCCATCTGTGCGGAAAGTTGTTTTTCATTTATCCCCTACATTTAGATTAGAGCTTCATAATGAAAAGGGAAAAAGATAAAAAAAATGATCCCTTGTATTTTTCTATTAAGGAAGTTTGTAAAATCTTAAATGTGAAACCCCACATCATAGATTATTGGGAGAAGCGCTTTCCTGAGATAAAACCAATCAAAATAGGAAAGAGAAATTTTTATAAAAAAGAACAAATCGAGCTTTTATCTCATATAAAAAAACTTTTAGATGAAGGATATTCTTTAGAGGGGATAAGAAAAAAACTCTTTGCTGAGAAGAAGGAAAAGAAAAAAGGACCCTCCAAGGAAATATTAAAGGAAAGTGTGCCTCTTTTTCCAGGATTAAAGGTTCCTGTATCGAAGTCACTTAAAGGCTTTTCAGAGGAAACAAGTAGAGAGGAACTTCTAAAGAAAATTCTAAAAGAAGTATTAAGGGAATTAAAAGCTCTTTATCAATGGTTAAATCGATAAAAGCTCTTGCCTTTGTTGAGAGTTTGTCTTGGTGTATAATTAAGATATTAGGGAAATTGAAAATTAGTTTTTAGATAATAGCAAGAGAAAAGGGAAAGAGAGGGCAGGGGAGTTTACGGGAGGAGTGCCCGAGTGGACGAAGGGGGCCGACTCGAAATCGGCTGAAGAGGTAAAAGCCTCTTCCGGGGGTTCGAATCCCTCCTCCTCCGCATCCTAAGCCCTGGCAAAAACAAGTAAATGCACTTCCTTAGCGCCAGCCTTTTTTAAGATTTTAGAAGCCTCCCTTAGAGTTGCACCCGTTGTCATAATATCATCAACTATTAGAACCCTTTTTCCTGTAAGATCCTCTAATATGGAAAAAGCATTTTTGATGTTCTCAAAGCGTTCTTTTTCATTTAATTCGCTCTGTGGTCTTGTATGTTTCACTCTAACTAATACCCTTGAAGGAAGTTGAATTCCTGCATATCCCCAGAGAATTAAGAGACTCTGATTATAGCCCCTTTCCCGTTCTCTTTTGAGAGAAAGTGGAACAGGTGTAATTATATCATAGTACTTTAAGTTTACTTTACATACCTTTCTTAATAGTTTTCCTAAATGATAAGCCAATGAAAAATCTTCTTTAAATTTAACTTTATGAAGGAGTTCACGAAGGGGCTCTTTGTATTGAAAGCCTAAATAGGCTTTATCATAATATAATTTTTCATGCTCACAAAAGGAGCAATAAGTTAGGCTTTCAGGGGAAAAGTGTTCTAATAAAGTTTCTGACAGAAGAGTTCCACATTTATCACAATAACTCTTGGCTAAAGGTAGGGTGGGAAGGCAGCTACTACAAAAAAGGACTTCCTTTTCAGATAAAAGTTTGTTGCATTTGAAACAAAAAGATGGGAAAAGAAAGTTGAAAAATTTAGAGAGGAGCTTTTCCAGCAATTTTTATGATTTCTAAAACAAGATTAGCAGCTTTTATTAGATCACTTTTTTTGATAAATTCCTCTGTGGTGTGAACCCTTTGCATTCCTGTTCCAAGAATAAGAGATTTTATGCCCCTTTCATTGAAGATATTGGCATCAGAGCCACCTTCTTTTCTTTTAAATTTAAGGTCTAAGCCAAGATTTACCCCTGCCTTTTTTACTACCTGCACAAGGGGATCATCTTCAGCAATACGAAAAGCCTTAAAAACATTTTTAAAGTGTAAATGGTAGGAAGGTAAGTTTTCTATTTTATGGGGATAGTGGGAAATAATATCATTAGTAATTTCTTCTATCTCTTTTTTGAGATTTTCTAACTTGTTCTCATTATGACTTCTTATCTCTCCTTCTACAAAGGCTAAATCAGGCACTATATTGACATAATTTCCTCCATTGATTTTCCCAATATTCATAGTAGTTTCTTCGTCGAGGCGGCCTGTGGGGAGATTTGCTACAATTTGGGCAAGGATTTTAATGGCATTTATACCCTTTTCTGGCTCTATGCCAGCATGGGCAGACTTTCCGTAAACTTTAAGGATAAATTGATAAGAAGAGGGAGCTGCTAAAATAATTTCCTCAGGATTTTCTCCATCTAAAATAAATCCATAAGAAGCTCTAAGGTGTTTAAAATCTAAATTTTTTGCCCCTAAAAGCCCTATTTCTTCAGCTGTTGTGAAAACAAATTCTAATGGAGGATGGGGAAAGGGATTCTCTTTTAAAATTTTTGCAATTTCAACAAGAATAGCAATTCCTGCCTTATCATCTGCTCCTAAAATGGTCTTCCCATTACTCTTTAAAATATCGCCTTCTTCTATAATCTCTATATTTTCATAAGGACCAACTGTATCAAGATGGGCACAGAATAGAAGAGGCGTACTTTCTATATTTCCAGGAATTTTAAGGATTAAATTTCCTACCTCAGAGCCTGTTGCCTCACTGGAACGGTCAAAAAAGGAAACATAGCCTAAGGCATCAAAAAGATCTGCTAAATAATAAGCTAATTTACCCTCTTTAAGAGAAGGGCTCTCAATACTTAGCAGGGTCTTAAATTCAAGAATTAACCTTTCTGGATTTATCATTAATTAATACCTAATCTTAAAATCCTGAAATTCTCCACGGTATGGCTCTTCTATTACTTCTACATTAGTTACCACTGAATAAGGTGAACCCTTGTGACACCATTTGATCATTTTCTCTACTAAACTTTCCTCCCCCTCAAATAGAGCTTCTACCCTTCCATCTGGCAAATTTCTAACCCATCCCTTTAAACCTAATCTATCTGCCTCATCCTTTGTATAAGCCCTAAAATAAACTCCTTGTACCTTACCACTTATTAAAACCCTAACTCGCTTCATATTACTCATACTATGGGTTACCCCTTAACTACTTATATACATAAAACATAAAAAAAGTCAATAATTAAAGAGTGCCACATCTTTTCTATAATAAACCCACGTATTTTAGCACTTCTTCTATTTTTGGATCTCTTTTAGCAAGTTCTTTTAGGGCTTTTTCAATTTTGTTAGTTTGTTCTTCAAGTTCTTTGTTTTTCTTTAAGACAGGGGAGAGAGCAGATCTTCTATCCCAGATAACAAAGCCAATAAGGGCTATCATACCCCCCAAAACTAAATAGATTAAGTCTTTTAAATCATCAATTCTTTGATTAATAGCCTTTTGACCTTCTTCTAATCTAATGAGTCTTTCTCTATCTTCTTGGGTGAAGGGGACTTCTCGAGAAAGAGACATTGAAGTCATATTTAAGCTTAGAGCTAAGGCTAAAAGAAGGGAGCTTAAGAGAGTTTTCATAGTTTGTATCTTCATAAGGCTTATATTTTAAATAGTATGCCTAAGTTGGAAAAAAGTCAAGGGTTTTTTGAGGAGAAAAGGTGTTTTAAAAGTTCTTTTTTACTTGTTTTTAGAAAAATATTTAGTAAAATTTTAAAGGCAAATTTTTTAAGTTTAGATGTACCTATTAAGAGGTTTAGTATGATAAGAATTTTTTACTTATGTTTCTTATTTTTATTCTTTTTAAATTGGGACTTATGGGCTCAAAATTGGGTAGTTTCTTCTTATCCCCTTTCCAAAATTTGTCAGGAACTTTTTCCTGAAGAAAGGTTGTATTTTCTTAGCCCACCCAAGGGGGAATTTCATTTTTCAGAGCCCACTTTTAAGGATTGGGAAGCTATAAAAAGGGCTGAATTGATTATTTTAGTAGGTTCAGAGCCATGGGCTAAAAAAGTCCACAATATGGTACCTAAAGAAAAGATAATAGCTTTAGCTTCTTTAGGAGAGAGACTTCCTGACCCACACCTTTGGTTTGATTTTAATCGAATAGAAAAATTTATTCAAACCTTGGTTAATCATCCTACTGTGAAAGCAAAGCCTTATTATAAAAAAGCAAATGAGAGAGCAGATAATTTTTTAAAGAAATTGTCTTTTCTACAAAAGGAGTATGCCTCTCTTTCTCAGTGCAAAGAAAAAGAATTTTATACCTTAGGGCACCAAGTTTTCTATTATCTTTTTAAGGATTTAGGTATAAAAGAAAATTCCTTAGTTAAAGGGCATCATCATGGTGAGATTTCTTTAAAAAGATTAAAGGAGGTTCTAACAGTTGCAAAAAAAAGAGGTGTAAAGAAAATACTACTTACTGAGAAAGAATTTGTAAGATATAAGGATATTTTTCTAAGAGAGGGATTTCAAGTTTTTGAAGCCTGGCCTGGAGATTATGATCTTCCTGGAAGCTATCTCCAGTTAATGGAAAGAAATTTGGAGGTTTTCAAGAATTTACTAAATTGTTTTTAAGGAGAGCTAAATAAAATGAGTAGAGGTCTAAAACTTAAAATCTTATTTGTGTTTTTGCTCACCTTAGGAGCTGGATTATTACTTTTACCCACCTTTGTTCCTCAATTACCCAGTTGGTTCTATAAATACATCCATAAAGGACAATTAAAATTAGGGCTTGATTTAAAGGGTGGAGTACATTTAGTGTTAAAGCCAGATTTAGATAAGGCCTTGCAGAATCAATTTGAAAATTATTTTCATGACTTGCTAAAAGAGCTTGATAAAAGGGGTGTTTTTTATGAGAGAGAGATAAGAGGACTATCAGGAGCCTTAAAATTTGAACAACTTGAGGCTTCAGAAACTTTTAAAAAAGAGATTTTACCCAATTTTAAAGAAATAACCCTTGTGAGTGAGAAACGAGAGGGCAGTAAAATTGTTCTAACTATTACTCTTTCTGAGGAGAGACAAAATTTTGTAAAAGAAAACTTAGTACATCAACTACTTGAGGTTTTACGAAATAGAATAGATCAGTTTGGAGTAGCTGAGCCAATCATTACAAAGCAAGGCAAAGATAAGGTGGTAATTCAGCTTCCTGGAGTTAAAGATCCTGAGCGTGCTATAAACATAATAGGGCAGACTGCTCAACTTGAATTTAAGCTTGTAGATGAAGAAGCTATGAAAAAAATTGATTTAAATACCTTAATCAATACTCTCTCGCAAGAGGGAAGAATAAAGGATCCAAACAATCTTGAAGAATGGAGAGCCCAACTTAGACCTTATTTACCCATAGATACTGAGTTTTATTTTGAAGTTATTAAAGATAGAGAAACAGGAAAAACCCTTAAATTACCTATTTTACTCAAGAAAGAGACTTTACTTACAGGAGATTATCTTAAAAATGCACAAGTAAGAATTGATCCATCTTTTAATGAACCCTATGTATGGATTCAATTTAATGACAGAGGGGCAAAAATTTTTGAGGCCATAACCTCTGTTAATGTAGGTAAAAGACTTGCTATTGTTCTTGATGAGGTGGTAAGATCAGCCCCTGTGATAAGAGAAAAAATAGCAGGTGGTGAAGCTCAAATAACGGGATCCTTTAGTATGGAAGAAGCACAAGATTTAGCCCTGGTTTTAAGAGCAGGGGCACTGCCAGCACCAGTTAAAATTCTTCAAAATATTACTATTGGCCCCTCCTTAGGTAAAGACTCAATAGAAAAAGGAATAAAAGCTGGTTTGATTGGAGCTATCTTGATAATTGGTTTTGTCATACTCTATTATAAGGGCTCAGGAGCTATAGCAGTTTTAGCCCTCCTTTTAAATGTCTATTATCTTCTCTCTTTACTTTCAGCCTTCCAAGCCACTCTTACCCTTCCTGGTATTGCAGGTATAATCCTTAGTCTTGGCATGGGAATTGACTCTAATGTACTTATTTTTGAAAGAATGAGAGATGAGCTTCGCATAGGGAGAACTTCTTATTCAGCTATTTTTACAGGTTATTCCAAAGCCTTCTGGACTATTTTTGATGCCCACATTACAGTGCTTATTACTTCCTTAATCCTTTTTATTTTCGGAACTGGTCCAATAAGAGGGTTCGCAGTAGCTTTGTCTCTCTCTATCTTAGTTAATCTATTTACTGCAATATATGTAACTAAAATATTTTATGAGATCCTATACGAAAAAGGCAAGGAGATAAGACTTTCCTTTTTGTCATTTTTAGAAAATCCAAAAATAAACTTTATGCGGTACAAAAAACTCTTTGCCACTCTCTCCATAGTGTTCGTTATAATTGGTTTTTCAGGCTTTATTCTTACTTTATTTGGAAGAGCTAATCTGGGTATCGACTTTACAGGGGGGACTATTCTTTATCTTAAATCAGAAGGTATACCACAGCTTGATAAAATGAGAGGGGCTTTAAAAGAGGCAGGTTTTCCTGATGTCATCCTTCAGGATGTAAAGGGAGAAAATTTAATCTTGCTTAAGCTAAAAAGTGGAAAAGAAAGCCTAACTGAGGAAGTTAATAAAATTCTTCAGGCCTTAAAAACTAAATTTCCTCAAGAAAGTTTTCAGGTTTTATCTAAGGAAGAGATTGGAGGAGTTATAAGTGGAGAATTAAAGAAAAAAGCAATTTTTGCCATAATAGGTTCTGTTATAGGAATTATCTTGTATTTAACCTTTCGTTTTAATCTCTATTTTGCCTTAGCAGCTGGAATTGCAACTTTTCACGATGTGGTGGTCCTCTTTGCCTTTTTTTATTTACTTGGTTTAGAAATTAACTTACTCTTTCTCACAGCACTTTTAACAATAGCTGGATATTCTCTTACGGATACAGTGGTGATTTTTGATAGAATTAGAGAGGTAATTTTAAGGGATGATAAACCAAAAGATTTTGATTCCCTTATTAATCAAAGTCTAAATGAGGTTTTATCAAGAACAATTATTACCAGCTTAACTACCCTTTTTGGTTCTTTTGCCCTTTTGTTATTCGGAGGAATGGTGCTCAGAGATTTTGCCTTGGCCTTAACTCTTGGATTTATCATAGGGACTTATAGTTCCATATTTATCGCAGCTCCTTTGCTTAAGGTCTTACATAAAGGAAAAATTCCTGAGTTAAAAGAAAAAGAGATTTTTTAATTATTTGCCTTTATGGTTTTTTTCTAAATCCATAAGCTATTATAGAAAGAAAGAGAAAAAATCCTATAAGAAAAAGATATGGAATAGGGGCTGAAGAAGCTCTGATTAGATTCATGTTTGTTTCTTCTACTTCATAGCCTTCTACTACTTTTCCATTTAATGTAGGAACTAAGTTTTTTCTCTCTCTATTTCCTTTTTTATTAGTATCTCTTTGAGCATCCTTTTTACCTTCTTGAATTTCTTTAGATGCTTTTAAAAATTTTTGAAGTTCTTGTTTTAATCCAGGTATTGAGGATAATACTTGGGCTGTAAATTTGGTAAGTAGAGGATTATTACAAGTGTGATCACAGCAGGCAAGCCCTACTTCTTCTACACTTTTTACATACTCAAGGACTAATTTTTCAGTGATCTCTTTTTCAGGTTTCCAATACCCCTTTCTGATTACTTCAAGCA
>JBKBMM010000033.1:0-9691 GCA_046295835.1 Caldimicrobium sp. | reverse complement strand
TTATCTAGAAGATACTACCATTAAAACAAAAGAGGCTTAATGATGAAAGGTTGGGAAGATCTTGCTGAAGCTCTAAGTGCAGAAGTTAAAAGGGAGATTGCTGAAAGTTATTTTCAGGAAAAGATTGCTTTAGAGGAAGCTTGGAAAGAATTTATAAAGAATTATAAAATATTGGAAAAAAAAGAAGAAGCAGTATTATTAAATGCTTGTAGATTAATGTTTATGCTTAAAGAGGAGCCTTTAATTGAGGAATTTCAAAATATGACAAATTTCTCCTTAAGAAGTTGTTATTATCCCCAGATTCTGGAATCCTCAAATATAAAAAGAAGATTATTTGGAAGAATAAAGGAACTTCCCTTTGGATTTACATCAAAGTCACGCTTTGTGAAGTTATTTTTAAAGGTATATGAAGATTTAATTAAAGCTTATAAGGAATATATAGCACTTTTAAATGATTTAGAAAGAGAATACGAACTTCTTAAGAAGGACACAGAGGCCTTTTATAGAAGATATGATCTTTCCTCTATGTTTACTTTCTTTAGAAAAATAGAAGAATCCTCAAGTGAGATTGCTGTACCAGAGGAAAGAGAAAAAATCTATGAGGAACTTAGAGAAAGGTTGAAAATTCCTCTTCCTGAGGCCCCCTCTTCTAAATTTGAGAGATATTTTCAACCCTTTGAGATCTCAAAGGTACGTCATAAACTTATAGTCTTAGCTAAAAAGGCTTATTCTGCTCATCAAGAATATGCAAAGGAATTGATGGGTCTTGTTTCTAAAAAAGATTAAAAAAGTCATTGAGGAATGGAAGCTTTTTAGAAGGGGTGATAGGGTATTAGTTGGTGTTTCTGCAGGTCTTGATTCTATAACCCTTTTAGAAACGCTTTATCTCCTCAAAAAAGACTTAGAAATAGAAATATTTGTATCTCACTATGATCATAAGCTTCGAAAAGATTCACTGAAGGATGCCCTTTTTGTCCACAAATTTTGTAAAGAAAGAAAACTTCCCTTATTTTATACTGCCGCTCCTGTCGGCCTCTATGCGAAAAGGGAAAAAATAAGTCTTGAAATGGCTGGAAGAGAACTAAGATATAGACTTTGGTATGATTTAGCTAAAAAGTACGACTTTCATAAAATAGCTCTTGCCCATCATTTAGATGATCTTACCGAAGAGATTTTTTTAAAACTTCTTAAAGGCACAGGAAAAAGAGGCTTAGCTGGAATTCCTATACAAAGAGAAGGCCTAATTGTAAGACCCTTTCTCTTTGTTAGCAAAGAGGAAATAAAAGAATTTGCTCTTAAAAGAAATCTCACCTGGAGAGAGGATCCCACAAACAAAGATCTGCGCATCCCAAGAAATAAAATTAGACATCTTTTAATTCCCTTTCTTGAAAAACACTTTAATCCAAAAATTAGAGAAACTTTAAAGAAAACAGTACTGTTAATTGGCGAAGAGGAGGAACTAATCGAGAACTTAGCGCGTACAAATTATGAAAAGATAAAAAAATTTTGGGAAGAGGATCTTATTCTTCCCGTTGCAGCTTTAAAGGAAATTCCTCCTGTGATAAGACGGAGAATGTATTTTTTAGCCTTTAAAGATATAGATATTCCTCTTCTCAGGGTTACCTCTAAACATCTTTTTGCTTTAGAAAATTTGATTACGGGGCAAGCTAAAGGGCCCCTCTATTTACCTGGTAATTTTTTTGCTTATAGAGGGCCTGGATATTTAAGATTTACTAAAAAGGTCTTTACCCTTCCCTATTATGAAATAAAGATTGAAAAACCGGGCACATATAGCCTACCCTTTGGTAAAATTGAAATTAATTTGATAAAAAGTTCTCAAAAGGAGCCTCAAGATAGTAATATATATCATCTCTCAGGAGATAAACTTGCCTTACCCTTTCTCCTAAGAAAAAGGAAACCAGGAGATAAAATCTATATACCAGGCATAGGCCATAAAAAACTTAAAAAATTTTTACAAGAAAAGAGAATTCCTTCCTATTTAAGAGATCATTTAATAATTATCGAAAAGGATACCCTAATAATAGGTGTTTGGAATGCTTATACTCATCCTGATTATGTGATTCAAAAGGATACAAATTGGGTATGGCAATTTAAACTTATAAAGTAAAGATTGAATTTAGAAAATGTTGTTATAAATTTAAATTAAAAACATCTTTAAGACTTTTAAACTCTATAAGGAGGTTTTTTTATAAATGAAAACCCTTCTTAAAGGTATTCTTTTATGGACACTTTTGGGAGCACTTATTTTATTAATATATAACTTTTTGCTGATGGAGAACTTTAGTCTTTATGGAACTCTTTCGCTTTCCTATACAGATTTTGCAGAGAAAGTAGAAAAGGGAGAGATTAAGGAAATAACCATTGAAGGAAAAAGAGTTACAGGAAAATTAATCAACGGAAAGGATTTTATTACTTATATTCTACCTGAAGACAAAGATCTTATTTCCCTACTTAAGAGGCAAGGAGTAAAAATAACCATAAAGCCAGAAAATCAAAATAATTGGATCACTACTTTTTTAATTTCATGGCTTCCTTTTATTGTACTTATTTTTTTATGGGTTTTATTTATTCGTCAGATGCAACCGGGTAATAAACCTTTTTCCTTTGCCCGTTCCAGGGCAAAACTTTTAAAACAGGGAGAAAGTAAGGTAACCTTTAAAGATGTAGCTGGTGTTGAGGAAGCTAAAGAGGAGCTTCAAGAGGTGGTAGAATTTTTAAAAAATCCTCAAAAATTCACTAAATTAGGGGCTCGTATTCCCAAGGGGGTATTACTTGTTGGTCCACCAGGGACAGGAAAGACACTTTTAGCCAAGGCAATAGCAGGTGAAGCGGGAGTTCCTTTTTTTAGCATTAGTGGATCAGACTTTGTGGAAATGTTTGTTGGAGTTGGTGCAGCAAGAGTTAGAGATCTTTTTCAACAGGCTAAATCTCATGCTCCTTGTATAATCTTTATTGATGAGATTGATGCGGTAGGACGGATGCGAGGAGCAGGTCTTGGTGGTGGGCATGATGAGAGAGAACAAACTCTTAATCAACTCCTTGTGGAAATGGATGGCTTTGATACGGCAGAAGGTATTGTAGTAATTGCTGCAACTAATAGACCAGATATCTTAGATCCAGCCTTACTTAGACCAGGTCGATTTGATAGACAAGTTGTAGTTCCTCCACCTGATGTACATGGAAGAGAGGCTATACTTAGACTCTATGCCCAAAAGGTCAAACTTTCTCCTTCTGTTGATTTGAAAGCCATTGCCAAGAGCACTCCTGGATTTACAGGAGCAAATTTAGAGAATCTTATGAATGAAGCTGCTCTTATTGCAGCTAAAAAAGGCAAAGAATTTGTGGATATGGAAGATCTTGAAGAAGCTAAAGACAAAATACTTATGGGAAAAGAAAGAAAGGGTATGGCTTTAAGTGAAGAGGAAAGAAAAATAATTGCCTATCACGAGGCAGGGCATGCCTTGGTTGCCTTTTATTTGCCTGATCCTGATCCAGTTCATAAAATAAGTATTATTCCAAGAGGGCAAGCCTTAGGGGTAACTCAACAATTGCCCCTTGATGATAGACATATTTACACAGAGGACTATCTTCTTAAGAAAATAACCGTGCTTTTAGGAGGAAGGGTTAGTGAAGAAATAGTTTTTCAGAAATTAAGCACAGGCGCAAGAGATGATCTTAAAAGAGCAACCACTATTGCAAGAAAAATGATCTGCGAATTTGGCATGAGCAAATACTTAGGTCCTCTTACCTATGGCAAATCCGAAGAGCCTATTTTTCTTGGAAAAGAGCTTTTTCAAATAAAAGATTACTCTGAAGAAACAGCTAAGATTATTGACTTAGAGGCAAAGGAAATAATTCACAATTGCTATGAAGAAGCCAAAAAAATAATTACTAAGTATTTAGACAAACTTCACTTAGTTGCTAAAACTTTATTAGAAGAAGAAACTATAGATAGTGAAAGGTTTAAATTGCTTCTTCAAGAACACTAAGCCTTCCATGCTTAGCCCTTTAAAGGTTAGAAATACATATTTTGATTGGCAAGATATTCCCTATATTATGGGAATCATTAATGTAACTCCTGATTCTTTTTCTGATGGCGGAGAGGCTTTAACTATAGAAGCAGCTTTAAAAAAGGCAGAAATGGCAATTAATGCTGGTGCAGATATTATTGATGTTGGAGGAGAATCAACTCGTCCTTTTTCTCAGCCTCTTCCAGAAGATGAAGAAATAAAAAGAGTTGTTCCCGTTATAAAGGCTATAAGGGAAGCCTTTCCTGAAGTGGTTATCTCAGTGGATACATACAAAGCTAAGGTTGCAGAACTTGCCTTGAAGGCTGGTGCTGATATAATCAACGATATTTCAGGAGCTCAATTTGATCCTGCTATTTTAGATGTAGCAAGGGAATTTCAATGCCCTATAGTTCTTATGCATATAAAAGGAACTCCTCAAACAATGCAAATTAATCCTACCTATGAGGACTTATTTGAAGAAATTAAAAACTATTTTAAAAAAAGAATTAATTTTTTCTTAGAAAAAGGAATTTCAAAGGAAAAGATTATACTTGACCCTGGAATAGGTTTTGGAAAAACCTTTTCTCATAATATTGAAATACTTAAAAAGCTTGAAACATTTCAAGAATTTAACTGTCCTATACTTCTTGGGCCTTCAAGAAAAAGTTTTATTGGAGAAATAACTAAAAAACCTCCAAAGGAGAGAGATGCTGGAACTGTTGGGGTTTCTATATATGCTTTTTTAAAAGGTGTACACATTTTAAGAGTTCATAATGTAGCTTTGGTGGCAGATGCGTTAAAAACTTTTAAATTCCTTTGGAAGGATTTTAATCATTGGCTTTAGAAGTTAGTTATTTGACTGAGTTATATAAGTCTTTTAAACTCACTGATATTTTAGACATTCTCATTGTAGGATTTATAATTTACAGAATTTTACTTCTTATCCAAGGAACAAGGGCTCTCCAAATGGCAGCAGGGCTTATTTTTTTAGTTTTTCTTTATTTCTTTTCAGAGATTTTGCAACTCTTAACCTTAAATTGGATTCTTCACACCTTTCTTTCTTCCTTTTTACTTCTAATAATCATTATTTTTCAGGATGATATTCGAAGGGCCTTAGCCCAAATTGGGACTGCCCCATTTACCAAACTTCAGGCACAATACTCTTTTGGAATTGAAGAAGTTGTAAAAGCAGTTTCTCTAATGGCAGAAAAGAGGATTGGAGCCCTAATTGTTTTCGAAAGAGAAATAAGTTTAAAAGATTATTTAGAGGGTGCCACTACTTTACAAGCAAATATATCTGAAGAGTTATTATTAAGTATTTTTCATCCCAAATCTCCCTTACATGATGGTGCTGTTATTATAAGTGAAGGCAAAATTTTAGCAGCAGGTGTAGTATTGCCCTTATCTACTAATCCGGAAATAGCTAAGGACTTGGGAACACGACACAGAGCAGCACTTGGTATTACTGAAATAACTGATGCTGTAGCCGTAGTTGTCTCTGAAGAAAGGGGACAAATATCTCTTGCAGTGAGTGGAAAGATTACCAGAGACATTACTGCTCCTACCCTCCGTAAAATGCTTTCACAACTTCTTGGCTTTGAAACACAATCTCCTTGGTGGAAAAGGATAAAAAGGGCAGGTCAAAGTGAGAAGAGAACATAGACTAAAAATTATCGCTTTTTTAATCTCTGCAACCTTATGGTATTTTGTGGTATGGGGAAAACCTATAGAAAGAGTTCTTGAAGTCCCTATCAAAGTAAAAGGCAGTTATGGTAGTAATTATATTTGGGAAATCAATCCTGCAACAATAAGTCTTAAAATATTAGCCACTAGAAGCCAGTTGAGAAATCTAAATAAGAATAAACTAGAAATAGAACTTGATCTACTTCATTACCCCCCAGGAATACATCAGATTAGAGTGCCTATAGAAAAAATTAATTTACCTGCAGGAATTAAAATTAAAGAGATTTCTCCTAATTATGTCAGTTTAGTTATTAGAAAGATATCTTCAAAAAAAGTCCCGATAAAACTAAGCCTTTCGGATAAACCAAAAGTTAAAATCTTTAGAGTTATTCTATCGCCTTCAGTAGCCACTATAAAAGGTTTTTGGGATGAAATAAAAGATATTGAAGAAGTAACTACTGAAGAAGTTGATTTTGAAACCTTAAAAAATGAAAAAAACCTCATGATAAAACTAATCACTCCGCCAAGAGTTCTTGAAGTTATCCCTGATAGAGTTAAAATAAAGTACATATCTCCTTAAGGGGTATAATTCCATGAAAAAATTATTTGGTACAGATGGTATACGCGGCGAAGCTAATCTTTTACCCATGACCCCTGAAATAGCTATAAAAGTAGGGCGAGCTGTAGGCTTTCTTTTTAAAAATAAAAATAATCATATCAGCAAAGTCCTTATTGGAAAGGATACAAGACTTTCTGGATATCTTTTTGAAAACGCCATTACAGCAGGGCTATGCTCAGTAGGTGTAAATGTTTATTTAGTTGGGCCAATTCCCACACCAGGAATTGCCTTTCTTACAGCTGATATGAGGGCAGATGCAGGTATTATGATTTCTGCCTCTCATAATCCCTATTATGACAATGGAATAAAAATCTTTGATGGAAAGGGCTATAAAATCTCGGAAGAGATAGAAGAAAAAATTGAAAAATTAGTATTTGATGAAGAATTCAAGAATTATCGTGCCTTAAAGGAAGAAATTGGAAGAGTTTTTAGAATTAAAGATGCCTTAGGTAGATATGCAGTGCATTTAAAGTCTGTAGTTCCTTCTGAGATAAATTTCGAGGGAATAAAAGTTGGAATAGACTGCGCTAACGGAGCTTGCTATCATATAGGCCCTCTTGTTTTTGAAGAATTGGGCGCAAAGGTAAAAATCTTAGGATGCGAACCCAATGGAGTAAATATTAATGACAATTGTGGAGCTTTATATCCAAATAAAGTACAAAACCTTCTTCAAGAAGAAGAGTTAGATATAGCCTTTGCTTTGGATGGGGACGGAGATAGAATCGCTGTAATTGATGACCAAGGTAATCTCTGGGATGGTGATGACCTCCTTGCTTTTTTTACCATATATTTCAAAGAAAAAGAACTTATGAGAAATAATGTGGTAGTTGGAACGCAAATGACAAATCAAGGTTTAGAAGAGTTTTTAAATGCTCAAAAAATTAAATTAATTAGGACCCCTGTAGGAGATAAATATGTGGTAGCAGCTATGAGAGAATTTCAGGCATTTTTTGGTGGAGAGACCTCAGGACATATTATCTTTTTAGACAAATCAACTACAGGAGATGGTCTACTTTGTGCCTTAAGACTACTTTCCATCCTCACTGAAAAAGGAAAAAAACTTTCCAGTTTTTACCCACCCTTTGAAAAATATCCTCAAGTCTTAATCAATGTTAAGGTTAGAGAAAAAAAAGCTCCTTCAGAGATTGAGGGTTTAGAAAAGAAAATTAAAAAAGCGGAAGAGAAGCTTAAAAAACAAGGAAGAATTCTTATCAGACCCTCTGGCACAGAGCCGAAATATAGAATTATGGTTGAGGCTAAAAATCCAGATGTAGCTGAAGAAATTGCCAAAGATTTAGCAGAATTTATAAAAAATAAACTCTTATGAATAAATTTTTAACTCTTTTCATTATACTTTTGTGGATTTTTGCCCTTTTAGCTTTATTTTTTACCTTCCCTAAAGGCTCCTCCTTTGTGCAATCAAGGGGAAGTATCCTTTGCCTTTCTTGCATGGGCTTAGAAGAAAATGAAGATTTCTAAATATAGAAGGCCTGTTCAAATTTTATCAGCTCTTTTTCATAATAGCTATTTTGGCTTTTTATTCACAGGTAATATATATACGGGATTTTTCAAGCGATTTTGTGGCCCTGGACTAAATTGTTATTCTTGTCCAGCTGCCCTTTTTTCATGCCCTCTTGGTGCTATCCAACAGGTAATGATTTCCCTAAGGGTTTTACCCTTAAGTTTATTAACACATGCCTTTTTATTCGTAATAGCTAATATTCTTTTGCTGAGTTTACTTTTTGGAAGATTTATCTGCGGATGGATTTGCCCCTTCGGTTTTTTCCAAGACCTTATTTACAAAGTCCCCTTTTTTAAAAAGGAAGTAAAATTACCTTATAATACTCAAAGATACCTTAAATATTTTTTTCTTATTTTCTTTGTATTTCTCTTCCCTGCCCTTTTTATCAAGGAAATAGGTTATGGTATCTTATGGTTTTGCAAATATATTTGTCCTGCGGGAACCTTTGAAGCGGGTTATATGAATATCCTTTTAAAACCTGAACTTTGGGAAAAAGTGGGAATTATTTTTTTTATCAAAAGTGTAATTTTGTTAGTTATCTTGCTCTTTACCCTCATGGAACTTCGTTTTTTCTGTAAAAATATCTGTCCTTTAGGAGTTATTTATGGGATTTTTAATAGATTTGGACTCTTTCGTTTATACTGGAATCAAAAGGAGTGTAATCTCTGCACTCTTTGTGAGAAAGTTTGTCCTATGGGACTTTCTATCCCCAAAGATTTAAATTCAGTGGAATGTATTAGATGTTTAAACTGTTTAAGTGCTTGCCCTAACAAAGCTATTCATTTAGAAAAATCCTCTAGATATTTAACTGAAAGGTATACTTTACCATTTAAAATAGGAGAATTAAAAAATGCCAAGAGGAGATAGAAAAAAAGATGAATTAAGGGAGATTAAAATTAATTTAGATTTTTTAAAAAATCCTTTAAGTTCAGTATTAATAGAATTTGGGAACACTGTAGTTTTATGTACAGTAACTTTAGATGAAAAGGTACCACCCTTTCTTAGAGGCACAGGAACTGGGTGGATCACAGCAGAGTATGCCTTTTTACCGGGTGCAACGGTAGAGAGAACTCCCAGAGAGACTTTAGGGAGAAAGGGCCGATCTCAAGAAATTCAAAGACTTATTGGTAGGGTTTTAAGGTCTATAGTAAATTTAAACATACTTGGAGAAAGAACTTTATGGGTAGACTGTGATGTACTAAATGCAGATGGAGGAACAAGGTGCGCCTCAGTTACAGGAGCCTTTGTTGCTCTAAAGAGGGCCATACAAAAACTCTTAGATAGAGGAATTATTTCAGAAGATCCCATCATGGAATATGTAGCAGGAATAAGTGTGGGTAAAATTGGTGAGGATTTTTATCTTGACCTAAATTATGAAGAAGATCTTATGGCTGAAGTAGATGCCAATTTTTTTCTTACTGAAAGTGGAAAAATTGCCGAAATACAAGTAAGTGCGGAAAAAGCACCCTTTTCTTGGGAGGATTTTATTCAGATGAAAAACTTAGCTGAAAAAGGCATAGAAAAATTAATAAAAATACAAAAGGAGGCCTTGGGTGAAAAATAGAAGTATTCTTCTTGTTGCTACTACTAACAAAGGGAAAATTAAAGAAATTAGTGAGGAGCTTCTAAATTTAGGCTTAGAAATTAAAACTTTACTTGATTTTCCAGAAATAGAGCCTCCAGAAGAAACTGGTAAAACCTTTTTTGAAAATGCTCTGCTAAAAGCCAAATACTATGCAGAAAAAACTGGAAGCTTAACTATAGCTGATGATTCAGGTTTAGAGGTAGAAGCTTTAGGGGGGAAACCGGGAATATATTCTTCTCGTTTTGCAGGAG
>JBKBMM010000032.1:0-9839 GCA_046295835.1 Caldimicrobium sp. | reverse complement strand
ACAAAGGGGGGCATCGGTTATTTTGAGGGAAAGTCCTATAGATATTCATTTATCAGTTCCTCAAATCCGAGTTAGAAATCTAAAAGAAATTATAGGGGAGATTGTACTAAATTTTTATGATCATCCGGAGAGGCTTTTTACTTTTCTTGGAATAACTGGGACAAATGGAAAGTCCTCTACAAGCTATTTATTAGCTTCTCTTTTGCGAAATCTTGGTTACAAAGTAGGCTACATTGGCACGCTTTATTATGACATAGGAGAGGTTTTGTCTCCTCGAGAGACAACTCCATCTATTATTGATTTAGCGCCTCTTTTAAAAAGAGGAGTTGAAAAGGGGTTAGAATATATAGTTATGGAGGTCTCTTCTCATGCCTTAGATCAAGATAGAATTTTCCCACTTAAATTTAAAGTTGCAGGCTTTACCAATCTCTCAAGAGATCACTTAGATTATCATAAAGATATGATGGAGTATTTTGAGGCTAAAAAAAAGTTTTTTACTCAATATTTGGAAAAAGAAGGAAAGGCTGTAATTTCTTTGGAAAGCAATTTTGGCAAAATTTTGGCAGAGGCTTTAATTGCAGAAGAGGTCTTAAGAGAGGATCAGATAATCAAGGTAAACAATGGAGATATAAAGGTAAGGATTTTAGAGAGATATCCTGGGTTAGTATTATTTTTAGAGACAAGGGAGGGTACCTATAAAGTAGAAACAAGGCTTTTGGGGGACTATCAAGCTAAAAATGTGGGAACCTTGTGTGGCTGTGTAGAGGCTTTAGGAATTAGATTAAAGGAAATTCTGCCTTTCTTTAAAAAATTAACAAATCCTCCTGGAAGGCTTGAACTTTGTGGTAAAAAAGGGACGGCTTCTATTTTTGTAGATTATGCACATACCCCTGAGGCCTTGGAGTTTGCTATAAAAAGTCTGCTTCCATTAAAAAAGGGAAAATTTATAACCCTGTTTGGATGTGGAGGAAATAGAGATTCGGGAAAAAGACCTCTTATGGGCAAAGTAGCAAGTGAATATTCAGATGTAGTTATTCTTACCTCCGATAATCCTCGTTTTGAAGATCCAATTAAGATTATTGAAGAGATAAAAATGGGAATAAAGGATAATAAGACCTATTATTGTATTCCAGATAGAAGGGAAGCAATTGAGTTTGCAATAAAAAATTTGCAGGATGGTGATATACTTTTAATAGCAGGAAAGGGGCATGAAGACTATCAAGAAATTGCAGGAAAAAGATATCCCTTTTCAGATAGAGAAGTTGTGAAGGAAATTTTGAGGGATTTAGGGGAAAATGCTTGTTAAAAATAAACTTTCTACAGAGGATATTATTAAAGCTGTAAGAGGCATTTTAGTGAACGGAGATATGGGAATAACCTTTAAAGGAATTTGCACAGATACACGCATTTTTGAACCTGGTTATCTTTTTTGGGCCTTAAAGGGAAAAAATTTTGATGGACATAACTTTTGGAAGGAAGCCCTTGAAAAAGGGGCTAAAGGTTTAGTTGTTGAATATCTTCCAAAGGAGATGAAATTAGAAGAACTTCCTAAAACTATTTCTATAATTTTAGTAAAGGATACCCTAAAGGCCTTAGGTGATTTAGCTAAATGGTTTAGAGAAAAAGAAAACTTTGATGTGGTAGCTATTACAGGTTCCTGTGGAAAAACTACCACCAAAGAGTTTACTTATGCTATACTTTCAAGCTTTTACAAGGTAGCTAAAAATGAAGGAAATTATAATAATTTAATAGGTGTGCCTTTGAGTCTTCTTAGTTTTACAGATAAGCCTAACTGGGCGGTTTTAGAGCTTGGAACAAATGCCCCAGGAGAGATAGAGAGGCTCGGAGAAATCTGCTCCCCCAATATATCTCTTATAACCTCTATATATCCAGCCCATTTAGAGGGACTTAAATCTATAATGGGAATTTTGAAGGAAAAGACTTCCTTGTTTAAGAAGACTTCTAAGGATGGAAAGTTAATCTATTTTTATGATCAACCTTTGCTTAGAGAAGAGGTGAAGAACTTTTCCCAGGAGAAAATAAGCTTTGGAAAAGGCAATGGGGCAGATTTGCGTATAATAAAGGCTGAAAAAGCAAAGGATAAACTAAGGGTACAATTAGCATATTTGGGGAAGAGTTATGATCTTGAAGTAGATGATCTTGGGGAACATAATTTATATAACCTTCTTGGAGCTATTGCCGTCTCCCTTGCTACAGGACTCACCATTGATGCGATTATAGAAAAAATTCCTAAAAATTTAAGCGCTCTTATAAGAAGTAAAATTTACAAAAAGGAAAGGTTATATCTTATTGATGATACTTATAATGCTAATCCTGGGTCTATGGAGAAAGCCCTGTTGTGGTTAAAGGAGCAGGTTTTTAATTATAATTATAAAACAGTAATTTTAGGGGATATGAAAGAGTTAGGAGATGAGGCAAGGGAATATCATAAAAAAATAGGAGAGTTAGCTGGTATGATTGCAGATAAAGCAATTTTTATTGGGGAGATGGCTCCTTATTATGCAGAAGGATTTAAAGATTCTGGAAAGCCTTATGAGATATATGGGAGAGTAGAGGAGTTTGTGGAGAAGGGCCCTATCAAGGACATTATGGGCATAGTTTTGATTAAAGGGTCAAGAGCTTTGCGGATGGAGAGAATAGTGGAAAAAATTCTAAAGGAGGTTTCATAGTTGTTTTACTATCTTCATCTGCTAAGCGATTGGATTTCTCTTTTTAATGTTTTTAAGTATATTACCTTTAGGCTGATTTATGGCTCAATTACTGCCTTTTTTTTAGTGGTTATTATAATGCCCTATTTTATACATTTTATGAGAAAAAGGCAATTTGGACAATTTATAAGGGAGGAGGGTCCCTCTCATCATCATACCAAAAAGGGAACTCCCACTATGGGAGGAGTTGTAATTCTTTTTGCTATTACTCTTTCTGTATTCTTGTGGTGCAACCTATCTAATCCCTTTGTGTGGCTATGTCTTTTCTCTTTGCTTGGGTTTGGAACAATAGGTTTTTTAGATGATTATCTCAAATTAAAGAGAGGAAAAAATCTTGGGCTCAAAGCAAGAGAGAAAATTCTTTTTCAGCTTCTTTTAGTGGGTTTGTTTTATTATCTTCTTTTTCAGGTGTTAAATTTGAGTACCACACTAAATTTGCCTTTTTTTAAAAAGTTAGTTCTTGATTTGGGAATTTTTTATTTGGTTTTTACAGCTTTAGTACTTATAGGTGCATCTAATGCTGTAAATTTAACTGATGGATTAGATGGGCTTGCCAGTGTACCTATAGCAGTAGTAGCAGGGGTTTATACTATCTTTGCTTATGTATCAGGGCATATTAAATTTGCAAACTATCTTTTTATACCTTATATACCCTTTGCAGGAGAGGTTGCTGTGTTTTGTGCAATTCTTGGTGGAGCAGTGCTTGGATTTTTGTGGTATAACTCTTATCCTGCTGAGATTTTTATGGGTGATGTGGGCTCTCTTTCCCTGGGAGGTGCTCTTGGAGCGGTCTCAATAATGGTTAAACAAGAGTTTCTACTTATTTTAGCAGGAGCTATTTTTGTTTTGGAAGCTCTATCAGTTATCCTTCAAGTGGGCTACTTTAAACTTACTGGTGGTAAAAGAATTTTTAAAATGGCACCCCTTCATCATCATTTTGAACTTCTTGGCTGGAAAGAAAATAAGGTGGTAGTTAGATTTTGGATTATTTCAGTAATTTGTGGGCTTTTAGCATTAAGTACCCTTAAGATAAGATAGGAGTAAAGGATGGATTTCAGAAATAAAAAAGTTGTAGTGATTGGCTTTGGTCGGAGTGGTCAGGCAGCTACTCGTTTGCTCTTGGTAATGGGGGCTGAAATAATTGTTTCTGAAACCAGAAAGAGAGAAGAGCTTCCACCTTCTTATCTTTCTTCTATGGAAGTTACAGGTGTTATTTTTGAAACAGGAGGACATAGAAAGGAAACTTTACAAGGAGCAGATTTGGTAGTTGTTAGTCCTGGGGTTGCTCCTGAAGTTTATAAGCCTGCCTTAGAAAAGGGCATCCCTGTTATTGGTGAGCTTGAACTTGCCTATCAATGCTTAAGTAATGAAGAAAGAGAAAAGATTATTAGTATTACTGGAACAAATGGAAAAACTACAACTACTGCCATGATTTCTGAGTTGTTAAGATATTCTGGTTTTAAGGTATTTACTGGTGGAAACTATGGCGTTCCTCTTTCAGAATTGGTTCTCTCTCAAGAAAAAGTAGATAGAATTGTCCTTGAGGTCTCAAGCTTTCAATTGGAAACTATAAAAGACTTTTCTTCAAAACTTGCCCTTTTACTAAATATAACACCCGACCATTTGGAGAGATATACTTCTTTAGAGGAATATGCCTATTATAAATACCGCATTTTTGAAAATCAAAAGGAAGGAGATTACGCCCTTTTACCATATGGAGAGCCCTTTTATGAAAGATTTGAAGGTATAATCAAAGGCAAAGCATACTTTTTTTCAGAAAGGGAGAGAGAAGAAGTTTCAGGTTTTTTAAGTAAAGAAAATGAAGAAATAATTTTAAGATTAGAAGAAGAGGAAAGGTATAGTCTTCTAAATTTTAAACTCCTTGGAAGGCATAATCGGTTAAATTTACTTTCTGCCCTTTTAGCAGGAAGACTTATGGGGGCAAGCCGAAGGGCTTGTGAAGACTTAATTGAAGAATTTAGAGGATTTCCTCATAGATTGGAGTTTGTGGGGAACTTTGGAGGAGTAACCTTTATAAATGACTCAAAGGCAACCAATGTGGATGCTACTTTACAAGCTTTAAAAGGGCTTCCCCCTCCTATTATTTTAATTCTTGGTGGTAGACACAAAGGCGCATCCTATACTCCCCTTATTCCTCTTATTCAAGAAAAAGTAAAGACTTTAATTCTAATGGGAGAAGCTCGTTTTATTCTTAAGGAAGAGCTCTTTGGTTTAGTAGAAACTTATTTAGCAGAAGATTTAGTCCAAGCTATAGCGACATCTTTTCAAATAGCTAAGCCAGGAGATATTGTTTTGCTCTCTCCTGCCTGTTCAAGCTTTGACCAGTTTAGAGATTATCAAGAAAGAGGAGAGGTTTTTAAAGAACTAATAAAAAAATATGCTCCCAAATATTTTAAAGATATCCCTTCTGAGGAGCTCTACCATTGAAATGGCTCATTGTTGCTGGAGGAACTGGAGGGCACTTGATGCCAGGAATTGCCTTAGCTGAAGAGATTTTAAGTGAAGGAGAAGAAGTGCTTTTTACCGCAGGAAATAGAAATATTGAAAGGATTATTCTTAAAAATAGACCTTTTAGAGTGGAACATCTTGAAGTGGAAGGATTCCTTGGAAGGTCTTTAAAGGATAAGTTGAGGGCCTTAAAAAAACTTATTTTTTCCTCAATTAAAGCCTATAAAGTTATTAAAACATATAATCCCCAGGTAATTTTAGCAGAAGGTGGTTATGTGTCAGTGCCAGTTGTTTTAGCTGGATGGCTTTTAAGAAAAAAGATGGCCCTACATGAACAAAACTTGATTCCTGGTAAAGCCAATCTTCTTTTAAGTAAATTTGTAGATAAAATTTTTATAAGTTTTCCAGAAAGTAAAGACTATTTCCCTAAGGAGAAAAGTGTAGTTTTTTCAGGAAATCCTGTCAGGAAGGAGCTTCTTCAGGACAAAGAAAGAGTTCATCATGGAATCGGGCTTCTTGTATTAGGAGGGAGTCTTGGAGCAAGATTTTTAAATCAACTTATGTTGGAGATTGTAGAAGAGCTTTTTAATGTTTATCCCCAACTTTTTTTAATTCATCAAACCGGGCTTGAAGATTATGAAGAGGTAAAAAGGGCTTATGAAAATTTAAAAATTTGGGAAAAATATAGCCATCAAATAAAAATTTTTCCTTTTATTGAGGATATGGGATGGGCTTACAGACAGGCTGATTTGGTGATAGGGAGAGCTGGAGCAACAACCATAGCAGAAATTATTGCCCTAAAAAAACCTGCTATATTTATTCCATTTCCTTATGCTACTTACAAACATCAGGAGAAAAATGCAGAAATTTTGGTAAAATTAGGCGGAGCACTTATGTTTAAACAAGAGGAATTTGACAAAGTAAAATTTTTAGAGAAATTGATCCACCTTTTAGGGGATAAAGATAAACTCAAGCAAATGAGCAGGGCATATGAAGGGGTCTATAGGTTATCCCCACAAAGAGTAATCTTAGAAGAAATGAGAAAGATAGTCAGAGGAGACTAAAAATGCTTGAAAAAAGTAGAAAAATTCATTTCATAGGCATTGGTGGTGTGGGAATGAGTGGATTAGCTTTAATTCTTGCTCGGTTAGGTCATAAAGTGAGTGGCTGTGATATAGCAAAAAGTAAATACTTGAAACCTTTAATGGAGTCAGGGATTGAGTTTTTTTTAGGACATGATATTTCTCATCTTGAGGGAGTAGAAATTGTAGTATACACATCTGCCCTTGACAAGGATCATCCTGAGTTAAAAGCTGCCAAAGAAAAGGGTCTTATTATTCTACCCAGGGCTAAAATGTTATCTGAGGTGATGAGAGCTTATCCTAAAAGCATAGTAGTAGCTGGTTCTCATGGCAAAACAACTACCACTTCTATGATAGCAGAGATTTTATTGAATTTAAAACTTAACCCCACAGTGATTGTAGGAGGGGTTATAAAAAATGTAAAAGCCAATTCTCTTTTAGGAGAGGGGGAATATTTAGTGGCTGAAGCTGATGAAAGTGATGGTTCTTTCCTTTTTTATTCTCCCTTTATTGAGGTAATTACGAATATAGATAAAGAACATCTTGATTTTTATGCAGATTATCAAGCAGTTAAAAAAGCCTTTGCTAATTTCATTATGAGATGCCATCCAGAGGGAAAAGTCATTCTCTGTGCCGATGATCCAGGGGTAAAAGAGGTAGTTGAGGATCTCTCTGGACATTTTCTTTTTTATGGATTTTCTGAGAAGGCAGACCTGCAAGGTAAAATCATAGAAGAGGGTGCTTATCCATATGTAGAGGTCTATTTTAAGGACAAAAAAATAGGAGCTTTTAGACTTAGTATACCAGGTAAATATAATGCTCTTAATGCCCTTAGTGCTATTGCTGTGGCTTTAGTGCTTAATTTACCTCTTAAGAAGGTTTTGAAAATTTTAGAGAATTTTAAGGGGGTAAAAAGAAGATTAGATTTTAAAGGAATTTATAAAGGAGCATATCTTTTAGATGATTATGCCCATCATCCCCGAGAAATCTCAGCTACCTTTGAGACTCTGAGGGCACTTTATCCAGAAAAAAAACTCTGTATAGTTTTTCAACCTCATAGGTATTCTCGTACCAAAGCTTTATGGGAGGAATTTCTAATAGCTCTTAAGGAGCCAGATATCTTAATTTTGACGGAGATTTATCCCGCAAGTGAGCCTCCACTTCCTGGAATTTCAGGAGAGAGTTTTTATCAGGGTGTGAAAGAGATAAGGGGAAGCAAACCCACCTTTTTTGGAAAGGATTTAGAAGAAGTTAAGGCACTTTTAGAAAGAATAGCAGATAAAGAATTGGTAATTGTTTCAATGGGTGCAGGAAATATTTATAAAGTGTTAGAGGAACTTTTGAGGGAGACCTTAGAGGTCTATGAAGTGGCTTAAAGATTTAGATAGCTTTTTAGAAAAAAGAAGAGTTTTTTATCAAAAGGAGGAATCGCTTTCACCTCATACCACTATTAAAATAGGGGGAAGAGCCCTTAGAACCGTCTATCCTACAACTGAAGAGGAGCTTCTTTCTCTTTTAGAATTTTTAGAAAAGGAAGAAATTCCTTGGTATGTAATAGGTGGAGGAAGCAACTTGTTAGTAGCAGATGAGGGTTATTTAGGAGTAATAGTGATGTTAAAAAGATTGAAAGGAATAGAAAGTATATCTATGGGAGAAACTCTTCAAATTAAAGTTTTCTCTGGCACAAGGATTAATGAGATTTTAAAATTCTGTTATGAAAGGGGCTACAGTGGATTTGAATTTTTAGCTGGGGTGCCTGCTACCTTAGGAGGAGCTATTAAAATGAATGCAGGTGCCTTTGGTAAAAGTACCTCCCTTTATGTAAAAAAAATCACAGTTTATAAAAAGGGCAGAATTGAGGAAATGGAAAGTAAAGAAGATATGTGGAGCTATAGAGCCTTTAAGGAAGAGGGAATAATTATCTCAGCTGAGCTTGAATTTCCAAAGAAAGAAAAAGAGGAAGTAAGAAAGACCTTGAGAGAGATATGGGATAAAAGAAGGCATACCCAACCTGTGTCTGAGAAAACCTTTGGCTCTGTTTTTAAAAATCCACCTTGTTGTTATGCTGGTGCCTTGATTGAACAGGCTGGGCTCAAAGGATTTAGAATAGGAGGAGCTAAAATTTCAGAAAAACATGCCAATTTTATAGTAAATGAAGGTGGTGCTACGGCAAAGGATGTTATAGCCCTTATGCAAGTTGCTCAAAAAAAGGTAAAAGAACAATTTCAAGTTTTTCTTGAACCTGAAGTAAAATTTTTGGGGTTAAAATATGATCGTCCTATTTAAAAGATTTAAAAATCTTTTTTTAGTTATCTTTGGGTTCTCTTTTTTGGGAGCTTTGGTGGTTTTTAGTTTGTATTTTACTAATCTTTTTGTATTAAAAGAGATAAAGGTTTATCAAAATAATAGGATTTCTAAGGAAGAGATAATTAAGCTAATGGGACTAAAGGGTGGGGAAAGGCTATTTAGTATAGATTTAAAAAACCTTCAGGCAAAGCTAAAGGCTCATCCCCTTATAGAGGATGTGATTATAGCAAGAAGATTGCCTTATTATCTCGAAATTACAGTTAGAGAAAGAGAAGGATTGGCTATTTTAATTAAAGAAAACAGAGGATATCTCGTGGATAAAAGAGGTGTGATAATTGGGGGCATACTTCCCCAAGATTATTTGTTTTATCCCTTAGTAGAAATAAAAAATGACCATTTCAAAGAAAAATTTTTTCTCTTCTTGGATTGGTTGAAGCATAATAAAACCTACTTACCTGTTTATGAAAATCTATCTAAAATTACTTTGATGGAGGATAAAATAATTTTTCAAACTAAAAATTATCTTACTATTTATTTTCCCTTAAGCTTGGTGGAAAATTTAATAGAGCTTTATAAACATCTTGATAGAATTATGGTTTATCTTTATGATAATAACCTTATAGAAAAAGTGGAGTTAATTAGACTTGATTATCCCTATGGCAGGGCTTTATTAAAATTTAGGAGCTAAGGGATGAGAAAAGAGGAAGGAATATTAGTAGTTGATGTGGGGACAACTAAAATTACAGCACTTATTGGAGAAGAAAGAGAAGGTAAGCTTTGGGTAACAGGTCTTGGAGTTTCACCCTCTCAGGGGTTAAAAAGGGGCTGTATCATAAATATTGAAGAAGCTACGCAGAGCATTAAATATGCTATAGATAAGGCTTTAGCCCAGGCTAAGGTTGAGCCAGTTTATATCTTTACAAGTATTGCTGGAAGCCATATACAATCCTATCAAGGGATGGGAGTAATAGCCTTAAAGGAGAAGGAAGTTACTCCTCAAGATGTGGAGGAGGTATTACAGTCTGCCCAAACTGTAGATCTACCTCCTAATAAGATTATATTGCATGTAATACCTCAAGAATTTATTGTAGATCAAACTAAAGGAATTCTTCATCCTGTAGGAATGGTAGGGGTTAGGCTTGAGGCTCATGTACAGCTTATTACTGCGGAGAGGGCACACATCCAAAATCTTTTAAGATGTTTTGAAAATCTTGGTTTAGAAGTTGATAGTGTAATATTTCAAGGACTCGCT
>JBKBMM010000031.1:0-9843 GCA_046295835.1 Caldimicrobium sp. | reverse complement strand
TAGATTAGGCATCTTTACAAGGCTTGGATTTCAAGATGATAAAGCACGGGTAGATTATAAGTCCATGTATTCTTTAGGAATAAACAGTAATTTTTGCCTTTACAACAAAAAAATTACCTTAGGGGTGGGCTATGGTTTCCTAAAGGCACCTTCTAAACATCCTGAGCTAAAAAGTACCAGGGTTTATGAAGGATATATTGCCTTTCCTTTATATGAAAAAGGTGAATTTTCTTCAGTGATAACTTTGGACTGGCAATATATGTGGGACAAATTAAAGGAAGAAGAGGATAGGAAGGGAAACATATGGGGTGTGAGATTAAATCTTGGGTTTTAGGAGGGATCTTGACAAGAGCTAAAAGGAATTTATAATTAATTATGTTAAGCCGAGGTGGCGGAATTGGTAGACGCGCTGGCTTGAGGGGCTAGTGGAGCAAATCCGTGCGGGTTCGAGTCCCGCCCTCGGCATTTTTCTAAAATTTCTTTTTTCTTTTAGGATTGAAATAGTCTTGCATAGCTTCACCTAACAAAGTAAAAGACAAAACTGTTATTAAGATAGCAAGACCTGGAAAAACAGAAAGCCACCAAGCAACTTCCATAGCTTCTTTTCCTTCTATTAAAAGATTCCCCCAAGAAGGTACAGGTGGTTGAACACCTATGCCTAAAAAAGAAAGGGCTGATTCAATTAAGATAGCCTGTCCCATCCCTAAAGAGGCTGAAACAAGAATTGGAGGCATTGCATTGGGAAGCAGATGTTTAAAGATGATCCTCAAAGAACTTGCCCCATAAAGCTTAGCTGATAGCACGAACTCTCTCTCTTTCAGAGATAAAAACTCTGCTCTTACCAAACGGGCAACTCCCATCCAAGAAGTAATTCCTATAATTATCATAATAGTTATAATTGAAGGCTCAAGATAGGCAATTGCTGCAAGAATTAAAAAAATTGTAGGAAAACACAATACCATATCAATAAAGCGTGAAATAATTTGGTCAATAATTCCACCAAAATACCCTGCCAGAGCTCCTAATAAAATTCCAATTAAAAGTGAAATTCCAACAGCCACCAAACTTACCTGTAAGGAAATTTTTGCCCCATAAATCATCCTACTCAAAAGGTCTCTACCCAAAAGATCTGTTCCTAAGGGATGCTCCAAGCTTGGAGGTTGAAGAATTTTTTCCACATGAATTTCAAAAGGGTCATAGGGGGTAACATAAGGACCAAAGAGGGCTAAGAAAACTAAAAAAGCTATTACCAAAAAAGAGGCAAAAGAAATTTTTGAAGAAAAGAGGCTCTTAAGCATTATTTTCTTGCACCAATTCTTATTCTTGGATCAGCTAAAGCATATCCTATATCTGCAAAAAAATTGCCAAGGAGCGTAAGTATGGAGACCAAAATCAAATTTGCCATAATCACAGGATAGTCTCTACTGATGACAGCTTGCCACATAAGCTGTCCCAAACCTGGGATACCAAAAATGGTCTCAAAAATAACGCTTCCTCCGATTAGCCCAGGAAGAGATAGTCCAAGTAAGGTAATCATAGGCAATAAGGCATTTCTTAAGGCATGTTTATAAAGAACTACCCTTTCAGGAAGCCCCTTGGCCCTTGCATATACTATATAGTCTGCTTCTAAGACCTCTACTAAAGAGTTTCTAAGGTATCTGGAAAAACCAGCAATTCCGCCAAAGGTTGCCACAAATAAAGGACAAAGCAGATGCTTTGTCCAATCCCAAAGCTTTTCTAAAAAGCCCATTTCTTCATAGCCAACCACTGAATGAAGCCCAGAAATTGGTAAAAGCTGTAATTTAACCCCAAAGACTAACATTAAAAGAAGAGCCAACCAAAAACTTGGCATGGCATAGCCAAAAAAGCTAAAAAGAGTGATAAATCTGTCAAAATAACTTCCTGCTCGCATTGCAGAAAAGACTCCTAAAGGTATGCTAATAAAAACTATAAGTAAAAGGGCTATAAAATTAATAAGTAGAGTTATAGGAAGCCTTTCTTTGATTTTATCCCATACAGGCCTTTGATCTAAAGAAAAGGACCTGCCAAAATCAAGTTTTATTATTCCCTTTAGCCATTGAAGGTATTGAATATGAAGGGGCTTATCTAAACCATACATCTTTACCAATTTTTCTCTATATTCAGGGGTAATCTTGGGATTAAACTCTGTAAGTGGGCTTAAGGGGCCTCCAGGGGCTAAATGGAGCATAGCAAAGGTAATCACGGTTATTCCCCACAGAGTAAGTAAAAGAATAAGCAACCTCTTTAGGAAGAAGGCAAGCATCTTTTTCGCTCTGCCTCTGAGGGTTTTAGGTATAAAGGTAAAAGCCCTTCCCCATGAAGAAGCTTGGCTTCTCCTCTATTCAATTTTAACCAGGCAATCTCACAGACAAGAGAAGCCCTTAAAGAGGGCTTAAGTAAAGGCTTTATAAATTTTTCCCCAAATTTATCTTCAAAATAGCTTTCCCATTTTTCTAAGGTTTCACTAACAAAAAGAGTTGGCTCCTGAATAAGATGTCCTAAATCTTGCAATTTAACAAGATTTGGGGGATAGAGTGTTTTTAAAAACTCTCCTTCAAATTTATAGAGGGCGATGAAAATTTCCTGGGTATAGGCATCAATAAGCGAAAGAATAGGAAATGGGGATGGATAAAAAGTATAGGCAAGTACTTCAAGGCTTGAAACTGGGATAATGGGGCAATTATAAACTAAAGAAAAAGCCTTTACAGCAGAGATCCCTATGCGAAGCCCTGTAAAACTTCCAGGTCCTATATCTACAGCTATAAATTGAAGGTCTTGCATGGAAAGCTTAGTTTTTTCTAAAATTAAAGGTAAATAATGAAAAAGAATCTGAGAATAGGATTGCTGTGCTTGCAAAGTTATTTCAATTAAAAGCTTCTCTTGAAAAAGGGCTAATCCTCCTGTTTTTCCTGAAGTTTCAATTCCTAAAATAAGAGGTGCCTTTAAGGTAGCTTCCATCCTGAAAGTAGACGAAGAATATCATTGTAAAAAACTGCAACAGAAAGGCCTATAATAAGAATAAGACCAATTTTAAAAATTAGTTCCTGGGTTTTAAGGGAAAGAGGGCGTCCTCTTAAGGCTTCAATCCCAAAAATAACCAAATGTCCACCATCTAACATGGGAAGAGGTAAAAGATTGAGTACACCGAGATTAATGGAAAGTAAAGCCATAAAAGAAATATAGGCAAGAAGCCCTAAACGGGCAGATTCCCCAGCAAATTTTCCTATGGTGATTGGCCCACCTAAGGTAGAAAAAGGTAATTCCCCTGTAATAAGCTTATAAAGGGCTAAAAAGGTTAAAGTGACAAAATCGTAAATCTTTTTTCCAGCAAGAAAAAAGGCAGAAAAGGGATCTATTTTTTCGTGTACAACCTCAGGAGCTGACTTTATTCCCAAAATAGGAACTTTGGTTTTCTTTCCAAAAATAGTTATACCTTCGATGAGATCAGGTACCACTTTAAAATCTAAAACCTCTTCTCCTCTTTTAATTTTTATATAAAACTCTCTTATGCCTTCTTCTTTTCTTGTTTCCAAAAGCAAATCCTCAAAGGATTTTATTTTTTTTCCATTTATTTCAAGAATCAGATCACCCTTTTGAATACCAGCCCTTTCTGCTGGGCTATTAGGAAGCACTTCTCCTACCTTTGGAGGAGTATAAGTCTTACCAACGAAGGCAAATACTAACCAAAAAGCTATAAAAGCAAAGAGAAAATTCGCCAAAGGACCTGCTACAACAATAAAGGCTTTTTGCCAGGTCTTTTTAAAGGCAAAGGCCTTCTCAGTTTCTACAATCTGAGAAAGTGATTCTGGATGTTCTCCATAAAGTTTTACATAACCTCCTAAGGGAATTAAAGAAAGTCTATACTCTGTGTCACCCTTAATAATTCCCAAAAGTTTTGGGCCAAAACCTAATGAGAAAATTTCCACTCTTACACCCATCCTCTTTGCAGCCAAAAAATGTCCAAGCTCATGTACAAAAATTAAAAGACCTAAGACTACTATAGTAGCAATAAGGGTTAAAAACATTTTTTGTCCTCTTTTTTAATAAGATTTTCAGTAAAAAATAAAACCTCTTGGTAAAGCTGTAAATACTCTTCTAAATTATCTTTTGGAACTATAGAAAATTTAAACTCATTTAAAGTTTTTTCAAGAAATTGAGGAATCTGAGAAAAACTTATACGCCTTTCTAAAAAGGCTGATACTACTATTTCATCTGCCGCTTCTAATATTAAGGGGTAGGGAGCACCCTTTTCAGCTACTTGATATGCTAATTTCAAAGCAGGAAATTTTTCCAAATCTACTTCTTGGAATGTCAATCCTTGAAGCATAGTTAGATTTAAAGGGGTAAAAGGAAGAGGCCATCTTTCAGGATAACTTAAGGCATAGGCAATGGGGATACGCATATCCGGTTGACTTAAATGAGCTATAAAGCTTCCATCAATCATTTCAACTAAACCATGGATAATACTTTGAGGATGAATGAGTACTTCAATATTGGAAGGAGGAAAATCGAAAAGTTCTTTAGCCTCAAGTACTTCAAAACCCTTATTCATAAGGGTTGCAGAATCAATAGTAATTTTAGCACCCATTTGCCAAGTGGGATGTTTTAAAGCTATCTCTGGGGTAATCTTATCAAAGTCCTTTTTGTCCCAATTTAAGAAAGGGCCTCCTGAGGCTGTAAGTATTAGTTTCTTTACATAAGCTCTTTTTTCACAGCTTAAGAGCTGGAAAAGGGCTGAATGTTCACTATCTACAGGGATAATTTTACCACCCTTTTTATGTGCTATATCTTTTAAAAGTGGGCCTGCTGCAATGATACACTCCTTATTGGCTAAGGCAACCCTTTTACCTTTAGCTAAGGCATAATAAGTTGGAATTAAGGCCTTTAATCCTGAGATTCCAATTAAAACTATCTCAGCTTGAGAATGTTCAGCTACTTCCTTTAATCCTCTATCTCCAAGAAGGATTTCAGCTTTATAGCTAAGATTCTCTTTTAGCCATTTATATGCATCTTCATTTTCCACAACTAAAAGAGGAACTCTAAAACGCTCTGCTTGTTCTTTAAGCCTTTGAATTCTACTTCTGGCAGAAAGGGCTAAAATTTTGAATTTAAAAGGAAGGGCTTCAATAAGAGAGAGTGCAGATGTCCCTATGGAGCCAGTGGAACCTAAAACTACAATACTAACCATGGAATTTTATACATTACTTATTTTGAGGAGGTATCGGTAGCTCCTTTGGAGGTATGGGCAAAGGAGTAGGTATCTTTTTATCAGAAGAAGTTTTAGAAGGCGCACTTTCAGGTAGATTAACTTTATGCTTTGCAGTAGAGATTTTAGTGAGCAGAATGGAATTTATAAAAAAGAGCACCACTAAAAGCATAGTAACCTTATTTAGAAAACTTGTAGGACCTGCTCCACCAAAGATTGCCTCTGCCCCTCTAAACACAGCACCATACTCAGAACCCTTTGTAACATTTACTAATACTATTAACACAATTAAGACCGCTAAAAGAACCTGAAAAATTATTAAAAGTGTCTCCATATGAAGCCCTCTCTTTAAAATTTCCAAACCTTGTAGAATTATATCACATTATCACTCTTTTTAAAGCACTTGGATAATGGCCTAAAAAACTTAGATAAATTGCTCAAATTAGCCTTGTTATTTCTAAGACTTGTGCTATAAATAGAAAATATGATTGAAGCAACCTTTAAGGGAACTACTGTTCTTTCAGTGAAAAGGGATGGTAAGGTGGCTATGGCTGGAGATGGCCAAGTCACCTTTGGTAATACAGTTCTTAAACACAAGGCCAAAAAAATTAGAAGACTTTATAAAGGGCAGGTTTTAGTTGGCTTTGCAGGGGCAACAGCAGATGCCTTAACTCTTTTTGAAAGATTAGAAAAAAAATTAGAAGCTTATAGTGGACAATTACTTCGGGCAGCAGTTGAGCTTGCCAAGGACTGGCGAACAGATAAAGTTCTTCGGCGGCTTGAGGCCTTTTTAATTGCTGCAAACACAGAACATCTCTTATTAATCACAGGAGCTGGTGATGTTATAGAACCTGATGAGGATGTGCTTGCCATTGGGTCAGGAGCACCTATGGCTCTTGCCTCAGCTAAAGCACTACTCCGGCACACCAGTCTCTCTGCAAGGGAAATTGCTGAAATTTCTCTGAAAATAGCTAGTGAAATCTGTATTTACACCAATGCTGAAATCATAGTGGAGGAAATTTAAGTGGAACATCCCTTAGATAGAGAACTTACCCCACGAGAGATTGTTCAAGAGCTTAATAAATACATTATTGGGCAAGAAAAAGCTAAAAAGGCTGTGGCTATTGCTTTACGAAATAGGTGGCGAAGAAGACACCTAAAGGGCCCTCTGAAAGAGGAAGTGTATCCTAAAAATATTTTAATGATTGGACCTACTGGTGTTGGAAAAACAGAAATTGCAAGACGTTTAGCCAAACTTGCTCATGCTCCCTTTATAAAAGTAGAGGCCACCAAATTTACTGAAGTAGGATATGTGGGGAGAGATGTAGAGTCTATCATTAGAGATCTTACTTATCAAGCCGTTAAAATGGTAAGAGAAGAAGAAGAAAAAAAGGTTTTAAAAAGGGCAAGAGAACTTGCAGAAGAAAGAGTTGTTGAGTATTTACTACCTCAAAGCTCGCCCCGGGTTTCCTACGATGCCCAAACAAAGGAAAAATTTTTAAGGATGCTTAGAGATGGAGTTTTAAATGATAGAGAGATAGAAATAGAGCTCGAACTTAGAGAAAAAACTCCTAATATTGAAATTTTAGCAGCCTCTGGCTTAGAGGAAGTGGAAATGCAATTGAGAGAGATGCTTTCTACTTTTTTGCCCTTTAGATCAAAAAAAAGGAGGCTTAAGGTTAAGGAAGCCTTAGAAATCTTAACTAAAGAAGAGGCAAGTAAACTTATTGATATGGACCGTGTGGTTCGTGAAGCTATCCATCGCACTGAAACAAGTGGTATCGTTTTTATTGACGAGATTGATAAGATTGCAAGTAGAGGGGGATCTTCTGGTCCTGATGTGTCAAGAGAGGGTGTTCAGAGAGATTTGTTGCCCATAGTTGAAGGAACCACTGTTAATACACGCTATGGTTTAGTTAAAACAGATTATATACTTTTTATTGCCAGTGGTGCCTTCCATATAGCTAAACCTTCTGATCTTATCCCGGAACTTCAGGGAAGATTTCCCATCAGAGTAGAACTTGAACCTTTAACCAAAGAAGACTTTGTGCGCATTCTTACAGAACCAGAAAATGCCTTAATCAAACAATATCAAGCCCTACTTGCTACTGAAGGTGTTGAAATTGAATTTACACCTGAGGCTATTGAAGAAATAGCTCAAATAGCTTATGAAATAAATCAGAAAATGGAAAACATTGGAGCAAGAAGGCTTCACACTGTCGTTGAAAAAGTTTTAGAAGACCTCTCTTTTGAAGCCCCAGATATAGCTCCGGCTAAAATCATTCTTACTCCTCAATTTGTTAGAGAAAAATTAGGTGAGCTCATAGAAAGAGAAGAACTTATGAAATTTATACTTTAAGATTTTTCAATGGCTTCAAAAAGAATACTTTTTTCTGCTGGCATAATTGGAAATGTATTGGAGTGGTATGATTTTGTCATCTATGGATACTTTGCCACGCAATTTGCTAAGCTTTTTTTTCCAGTAAAGGACCCTGCTATTTCCTTAATTCTTAGCTTCTCTGCCTTTGCCATTGGTTTTTTTGCCCGACCTTTGGGGGCACTCTTTTTAGGTATTATAGGAGATAAAAAAGGAAGAAAACCTGCTCTCCTTGTCTCTATTTTACTTATGGCCATCCCCTCCATTCTCATGATCTTTCTTCCTACATATGAAAGTATCGGTATAGCTGCACCCCTTCTTTTAACCTTCTTAAGAATTTTACAAGGAATTTCAGCTGGTGGTGAATACACTACTTCGGTGTCCTTTTTAATGGAACACTCTCCCCCAGAGAGAAGGGCTTTTTGGAGCAGTGTAAATCTCTTTGGTGCTATATTTGGTATTTTACTTGGCTCCCTTTCTGCAACACTTTTACATCACTTTCTTGATGCACACTTTCTTGAAACCTACGGTTGGAGACTGGCTTATCTTCCCACGATCTTTCTGGCTGTTGTTGGGTATATCATTAGAAAATACACTTACGAGACCCCAGCCTTTGTTAAAGAAAAACTTTCCCCTACCAAAGGATTTCCACTTCTTTTAGCCCTTAGAGAATATCCAAGGTCTTTTCTTCTCACCATAACTCTTTCTATGGTCCAGGGAGTAGCTTTTTATACCCTCTTTGTCTATTTTCCCACCTATTTTTCCAGATATTTTCATCTTCCCTCAGACAAAGCGCTTCTCTCTAATACCTTAGCCATGATGCTTCTGAATATTTTAATCCTTCCCTGTGCTTATTTAAGTGACCTTATAGGAAGACGAATAATGTTTATCTTTTCTCTCTTTGCTTATGCTCTCTTTGCTGTAACACTAAATATCTTTCTTATTCCTCAGGGTTATGCATATATTCTTATCGCCCATCTATTACTTGCCTTAATCTCCGGCTTTTTTATGAGTATACTACCCGTTACTTTAGCTGAACTCTTTCCTGTTAAAATAAGAAATACATCTTTTTCAGTCCTTTATAATCTCTCTTTAGCAATCTTTGGAGGAACACTCCCCTCTTTAGCCACTTACTTTATTGAAAAAAAGGGAATTCTCTTTTTCCCAGGATTTTATCTTTCTATAGTGTCTTTTCTTGCTCTTTTGGTTGCCTTTATCTATTTGCCAGAGACTCACCCACTTAAATCAAAAGGCTCAACCCAAAGGTCATAAAGCCCGCTCTTAATTATCTTTACCTTAAAAAGTTCTCCTGGAGATACAGTTTTTTTCTTATTTACTTTAACATAGGTTATTCCATCAATTTCTGGAGCTTGAATTTTAGCAAGACCAAAAGGTCTTCCCTTAAGATCCTCACCTAAAATTAAGACCTCTTCTTCCTGACCAACTCTTGCCTTTAGCCTTTCCTTAGTTATCTCTCTTTGTAATTTTAGAATCTCTCTTACTCTTCTTTGTTTTTCCTTGTATGAAACTTTTTCTGAAAATTTTTCTGCAGGAGTGCCCTCTTCCGGATAAAAGGGGAATACCCCTAAATAATCAAATTGTGCCTCGCGTAAAAAATCAAGTAAAGCCTCAAATTCTCTATCACCTTCTCCAGGAAAACCTGTAATAATCGAAGTTCTAATTGAAGCAAAGGGTATAATCCTTCTAATACATTCTATAAGTCTTAAAATTTTTTCTGGTGAATAATTTCTGCGCATTTTTCTTAAAATATCTGGATGAGCATGCTGAATAGGTAAATCAAAGTAAGGGATAACCTTGGGAATAGACAATAAATCTTCTATCAATTCCTCAGAGATGTGAGCAGGATGTAAATAAAGAAGCCTGATTCTAAACTCCTCTGAAAATTTTGAGATTTCTTTTAAAAGGGCTACAAGACCCTTTCTTTCTCCCAAATCCTTGCCATAAGAGGTAATATCTTGACCCACAAGAATTATCTCTTTAACCCCCTCTTTAAGAAGATTTTGAACTTCCTTTAGAAGTAAAGCTTTTGGTTTACTTCTAAAAGGCCCTCTAATTTTAGGAATAGTACAATAACTGCATCTATGACTGCAGCCTTCAGAAATCTTAATATAGGCATAAAAGGAACTTTCAGTGCATATTTTCTTGGCTGGTTCCCTCTTAGAAAAATACCTAAAAGGTTCTATGCCGTAGAATTCATCAACCTCGGGAAGTAAATTTT
>JBKBMM010000030.1:0-10024 GCA_046295835.1 Caldimicrobium sp. | reverse complement strand
ACCCCTAAACCAGAGATGCTTAGAGGTAAGGCGGAAAGAAAGCTAATTATGGGAATAATTACAAAGTAAAGGGTACCTAAATTTAAATTCATTGAGGTACCTAAGGATACAAACTGAAGGACAAATAGGATCTGAATTATAAAACCAATAAAAAGAGGTTTGAGTGAAAAGGGAAAAGATAGAGGCTGAAAAATCTCTTTAGTATATTTAAATTTAACCAAAAGGCTTAGAAGAAGAAAGACAAAAAGGGAACCATAAACTGTAAAAAAAAGGAATTTTCTAAAGGGAGATGGCAAAAAGGAAGACTGATAGGGCAAAAAAAAGGCCAAAATTATCATTATTCCCAATAATCCATAGGCCCTATCAAATATTACGCTAAAGGTAGCCTTTTTCCATTCTAAGCCATCTTTTACAAGAAAATAACCTCTTAATGTATCTCCTGCTACAATTCCAGGGAAAAGCGTATTTAAAGAAAATCCCATAAGATATAGACGAAAAAAATAAAAAAATTTTTTATAAAAAGACCATTTACTACAAATAACTTTCCATCTATAGGCAACTAAACTCTGAAAAGCCATAACACAAAAAAAAGCCAAAAAATAATAAAGGATATTTATGCGCAAGATAGTTTCTTTTAGTTTGACTAAGTCTGATTTTTTAAAAAGATAAAAAAGAATTCCAAAGGAAATAAGAAAGCGAAGGAAAAGAAAAGAAAAAGATTTAACTTTTTTAAAATTCATCTCTAAAAACTCGGAAATAGCTAATATAGGGTTTATCTCCTTGTAAAAGAGGATTATCAATTATGGCAATCAAATGGCCTTTTGGATCTATGAGTCTTATCCATTTTTCTGCGGGAGAAAGACTAAGTTTTTGAAATTTAATGAGAGATAAAAAACTGGTTTTACTAATTTGTCTTCCAAGTTTAACTTTTTGGGAAAATTCATCGCTTATGATAACTTTAGGTAGAAATTCCAAAGCCTTGGGGATAGATATAATCTTTTCTTTAAGCTTTTCAGGAGAATTTTTCACTAAATTTTTTATTTCATCTAAAGTTATAGCTTCTTCAATGGTAAAAATTGACTTTTGAAGTCTTCTTAAAGAAGTAAGTACAGCTCCGCATTCAAGAAGTTGCCCCAATTGATGGATAAGGCTTCTCACATAAGTACCCTTCGAACATTTGATGATAAAGGAGGCCTGATTGTTTTCAAAGGAGGTTATTTCAAAATGATAAACTTTGATTTTTCTTGGTTCCTTAGGGATTAAAAGGCCATCTCTTGCATATTTATATAAAGCTCTTCCCCTGAATTTGGCTGCTGAATAGGGTGGGGGAATTTGTTCTAATTCACCTACCAAGCCTTGGGAAATTTGATTGAGATCCTTTAAAGAAATATCTTTAATTTCAAATCTTGCCAAAACCTCCCCTGTGATATCATAAGTATCAGTGGTTAACCCAATCTCAAAGGTTCCCACATAAACCTTATCTCCTTCTAAGAAAATTTGCGCAATTTTTGTGGCCTTGTTTAAAAAAAGGGGTAAAACTCCGGTACTAATAGGGTCAAGGGTCCCTCCATGTCCAATTTTTTTTATTTTTAAAAGTCGCTTTACCTCTTCTGTTGCCTCTGTAGAGGTTAATCCTTGAGGTTTATCTAAAACAAGAATTCCTGAAAGCTGCTCTTCTTTCATAAATAATTCCTCAAAACTTCTTTAAATTCTTTCAAAAAAGTAAAAAGTTCTTTATTTTTCACTGTAAAGCCACAGGCATATTTATGCCCACCTCCACCATACCTCTGAGCTAAAAGTAGAGACTCAATAGGAGCCTTGCTTCTCAAACTTACTTTAATTTCCTTCGGTTTTATCTCCCTTACAAGAGCTGCAATTTTTACTCCTTTAATACTTCTCAAAAAACTTGCCAAATCGTTAAGCCCTTTATCTCCCCATCTCTGAAAATCTTCAGCTTGAAGATAGGAAAGGGCAATAGTACCATTCTTTAGAAACTCAAGTCTTGATAAAATAAGTTTCATACATTCTATTTGTTCAAGAGTGAGGTTTTCAAATAGGGCTTGAGCTATGTAATAAGGACGAGCACCAAGACTAATTAATTCATGGGCAACTAAAAAAATATCCCCTTTTACATTTTCATAACGAAATCCACCCGTATCATAATAAATTCCTGCTAATAAATTTTCTGCTATTTGGGTATTAAGGGAATAAGGCAAGCTAACTAAATATTTGTAAAGTAATGAAGTGGTGGAAGGTTCCTTTGGATCAATTAACTTCAATGGAGAAAGACCAAGAAAGGGAGAACAATCTTCTATTTGATGGTGGTCAAAAACTATAACTGCCTTGCCCTTTATCATATTTCTTATTTCCTTTGGCACTCTTTTTTCACACTGGGCATCAAAGAGAACTATAGTATCTACTTCAATGGGTTGAATGAAGTCTTGAATTAATTTTATATGTTCTATCCCGTGTAAAAAGTAAGCATTTTCGGGTATTTTCTCCACTAAGGGGATAAGATTTTTTTCAGGATGGGCTAAGAAGAAGCTTAGCATTGAAGCAAGTCCGTCTATATCAGGATTTTCATGGGTGAGAAGTAGAAAAGTCTTTGCTTGATTAATATGCTCAAAAAGAAATTTAAAATTCATTTTAAGCTTTTTTTATTTTTTCAAAAAGTTCTATAAGTTTCTTTTCCTCTTCTTCTGTGGTATCAATTTTAAATTCAATTTCTGGTAAAAATTTTAGGGTAATTTTTTCAGCAAGAAGCCTTTTTATATATCCTTTGGAACGATTGAGAGCTCTTTCAATTTCCTTTGGGTCCCTTTCAAAGACTCTAAAATAAATAATGGCTCTTTTTAAATCTGAACCAATATCTATGTGAGTGAGACTGATGAAATCTTTAAAAATGGGGTCATTAAGATCATGCAAAATTATTTCAGAGATGGCTTCTTTCAGTAAACTTGCAACTCTTTCTGCCCTTCTGCTCATCAATCTTTCTCAATAGTTAATTATATCTACTTCAGCTTTAATAATATCAAAGGTGCTTTCTTTTTGAAGAAAATCCATTAAGGCATTGATTTTGCTGTCAATATAGCTTTTATCTTTACCCACTAAACTTATGCCTATCACGGCATTTTGCCATAGATCATGTCCATCTACTTCTGCTAAAGAGATTCTTTTGAATTTAGATTCAATTTTTTGGATAAGACTATGGAGGATTTGCCTCTTGGCTTTAAGAGAATTTGGTTCAGGAATAAAAAGTTCAAGCTTAATTATACCAACTACCATTTTTTAAAGTTCTTGAACAACTTTTTTTATCTCAAAGGCTTCTAAAATATCTCCTTCTTTTACATCATTAAAGTTTTCAATTTTAATCCCACATTCATAACCAGCAGGTACTTCCTTAACATCTTCTTTAAATCTCTTTAAAGAGGCAATTTTACCTGTATAAATAACTACTCCGTCGCGTATAACCCTAATATTATGATTTCTATTAATTACTCCCTCTTTTACATAGCAGCCTGCTACAATACCTACTTTAGGTACTTTAAAAGTAGCTCTAACTTCGGCTATTCCTCCAATAATTTCTTCAAATTTAGGTTCAAGAAGACCTGCCATAGCTTTTTTGATATCCTCAAGGAGATGGTAAATAACATCATAAAACCTAACATCTACTCCCTCTTTCCTTGCAATCTCCTTAGCTTGTGAGGTAGGCTTTACATTAAAACCTATGACAATGGCATCTGATGCGGAAGCCAGCATGACATCACTCTCACTAATGGCTCCTATACCTGCTCTTATAATAGATACTTTTACTTTATCTGTAGATAGTCTTAATAAGGAATTTTGTATGGCCTCTAAGGTTCCCTGAGTATCAGCTTTAATCACAAGGTTTAATTCCTTAAGTTCCCCTTCTTTTAATTTTTCAAAGAGTTTTTCAAGACTGATTTTAGCTGCTTTAGCAGTTTCTGCTTCTCTCAATTTTCTTTGGCGATACTCAGCTACTTTTCTTGCCTTTTCTTCATCCTCTAAAACAAAAAAGTCATCTCCTGCTTGTGGTAATTCTTCGAAACCAAGAATTTCTACCGGTGTAGATGGGGTAGCCTTTTTAATTCGATTGCCATAGCTATCAAACATAGCTCTAACTCTTCCATAGGTATTTCCACTTACAAAGACATCTCCTTCTTTTAAAGTGCCCTCTTGAACTAGGATAGTAGCAACAGGACCCTTTCCTTTATCAATTCGACTTTCAATTACCCGCCCTCGGGCTGGTCTTTCATAAGCAGCCTTTAAATCAAGCATTTCAGCCTGAAGAAGTACTAACTCTAAAAGTTCTTCAATTCCAATTTTATTCCTGGCTGAGATGTTAGCCATGAGGGTATCCCCACCCCATTCTTCAGGCACTAAACCTAATTCTGCTAACTGTGATTTCACTCTTTCAGGATTGGCATTAGGCTTATCAATTTTATTAATAGCAACAACAATGGGTACTTTAGCAGCCCTGGCATGTTCAATAGCTTCTTTGGTTTGATCCATAACGCCATCATCGGCAGCAACAACTAAAATAACTATATCTGTAACCTGAGCTCCTCTTGCTCTCATAGAAGTAAAAGCCTCATGTCCAGGTGTATCAATAAAAGTAATTTTCCTATTATCATCTAAAGTAACTGTATAGGCACCGATATGTTGAGTTATTCCCCCAGCTTCTATGCTTGCCACATCCGTTTTTCTTATAGCATCAAGAAGTGTGGTTTTACCATGGTCAACATGTCCCATGACAGTGACTACAGGAGGACGCGGTTTTAATTCCTCAGGAGCAGGTGGTGTGTATTGAAGCAATAATTCTTCCTCAAGGGTTGCCTTTTCCACCTGATAACCAAATTCATCCGCTAAAATTGAGGCAGTATCTACATCAATTGCTTGGTTGATGGTAAGAGGTAAACCTAATTGCAAGGCTTTTTTGATTAATTCCCCTGCTTTAATTCCCATAAGTTTGGCAAGTTCACCTACTTGAATGGTTTCATAAATTTTTATTTTTCTTTCCTTGGGAGGAAGGGTTGGAGGTCTTGTAGAAACCTTTTCCTTTCTTACAGTGATTTTAGGAATAGGCGTTTTCTTTTCTTCCTCTTCTTCATAGGTCTCTTCAAAAAGTGAGGTTATTTCTTCCTCTAAAAATCCCTCTATTTCTTCTTTTTCCTCTCTTCCTCTCTTAAAGGCAGAAGGTTTCTTTTTAGCCTTTTTCTTTTCTTTTTCTTTTAGCTCATACCCTTTTTTCTTTTTACGCGCCTCTTCCTTTTCAGGTTCTTTGGGTACTTCTGGTGTGGGGTGTAAAATCCTCTCCTTTCGAGGTTTAAAATCGGTAACCACTCTTTTTTCTGCCACACTCTCTGCAGCAAATTCTACACCTTCTTCAGATGCAGGTTCTTCAGGTATAGTCTTAAGCTCCTCTTCGCTTTTAATAGTTAACTTTTCTTCCTCCTCAAGAACAGAAGGCTGCTCAGCAGTTATTTCTGTAAGAGCTTCTGTAGGCAATTTTGTAATAGGTTCTTCAGAAATAGGCCCTTCAATTGGCTCAGTACTAACTTCTGAAGGTGGTAATTCTTCTAACTCTGCCCTTTTTTTAATAATTAACTTTCTTTTTTTGGGTTTTTCTTCCTCTAATACCTTTTTTTCTTCTTTTTTTATTACTATTATCTCACTTTTTTTAGTAAAAAGTTTACGAATTTCTTCAGCCTCATATGAGGAAAGGTTCGAGGAAGCAGATTTAAGAGGATAACCCAACTCTTTAAGTTTTTCTAAAAGTTCTTTAGGGCTAAGCTTTAGTTCTTCTGCTAATTCAGCTACCTTTATTTTAGCCATTAATTATTCTACTCCTTTTAATGAGAATTCTTAACGATTCTATAATCTTAATCTTAAAGTAGTAAAATTCAAGTCTTTACCTTCACTTTGTGGTTGCTATTTGAATTTTGTAAAAATTAAGTGAGAATAGCTTTACTTCCCTTTTATTTTTTTAAAGTTAGATTAATATTTAATTTATGAAGCAAGTAATCATTATTCCTGCTCGATATGGATCCACTCGTTTTCCAGGGAAACTTTTAGTTGAACTTTGGGGAAAACCCCTTATTCAACATGTCTATGAAAGAGCTTTGGCAACAGGTGTTAAAGAAATCTATGTAGCAACAGATGATAAAAGAATTTTCGACACGGTAAGAAATTTTGGAGGAAAGGCAGTATACACAGGAGAGCACATCTCAGGAACGGATAGAGTAGCAGAGGCTGTAAATATTTTAGGATTAGATGAGGAAGATTTAATTATAAATATTCAAGGCGATCAACCACTTTTTCCTGCTGAATATCTTTCACCTTTACTTAAGCCTCTTATATTGCATTCTGAAATCCCTATGGCAACTTTAGCTGCACCCATTAAAAACAAAGAAGATCTTTTTAATCCTAATAGAGTAAAAGTAGTCTTAGATAAAAGGGGGTGTGCCTTATATTTTTCAAGAAGCCCTATACCCTTTCATAGGCCACCTGGAAAAGAACCCATATATTTAAAACACATAGGGGTTTATGCCTATAGAAAAAATTTTTTAGATGAATTTGTAAGGCTCCCTCAGGGTGAATTGGAACAAGCTGAAAAATTAGAACAATTAAGGGCTCTTGAAAATGGCTATAAAATAGCTGTCTCCATCGTGCCAAAGGATTTTCCAGAGGTAGATACCCCTGAAGATTTAGATTTTTTAAGAAGTTTAGGAGAAGGTGCATGAAAAGAAAGCCAGCAGTGGCTGGATATTTTTATCCTGGAGATTACTATTCTTTAAATTCTCTCTTGGAAGAATTAATAGAGAATAGTCCAGAGAAGATATCAGCTATAGGAATCATAGTACCTCATGCAGGATATATGTATTCCGGCAAAGTTGCAGGAAAAGTTTATGGAAGAATTGAGCCCCCTGATGTTGCAGTAATTTTAGGACCTAATCATACTGGTCTTGGAGGAAAGGTCTCCCTTTTTTCAGGAGAAAGTTATCTTACACCCTTAGGTGAGGCTAAGATCAATCAAAGATTAAGTAAGTTAATTTTAGAAAAATGTCCCCTTGTGGAGGAGGAATTGTACGCCCATATGAGAGAACATTCTCTTGAGGTACAAGTTCCCTTTTTGCAATATCTAAATCCAGAAGTAGAAATAGTCCCTATAGTTATAATGGATCTTGATCTAAATGAAATTAAGCTTTTAGGAGAGGCAATTGCAGAGGCTATAGAAGATTTTACTTCAGAAGAGGCAAGGGAAATTTTAGTAGTAGCAAGTTCTGATTTTAGCCATTATGAACCTCAAGTTATAGCTGAAAGAAAAGATCGTCTTGCTATAGAAGAAGTTTTGAAGTTTTCTGAGGAGGGGCTATTAAAAGCAGTTTATGAAAATCATATAAGTATGTGTGGGGTTTTACCCGTGAGTGTTATGCTTGTTTGTGCTAAGGAGCTTGGAGCAAGTGAGGCAGAGTTAATTGATTATAAAACCTCAGGAGATATAACTGGAGACTATGCTGCAGTAGTAGGATACGCAGGCGTGATTATTTGGTAAAGATTCAGGTATCTTATATAAAGGAGGGGTTGCCTTGGAAGGTGTAGTAACAAGATTTCCTCCCAGTCCTACTGGTCATCTTCACTTAGGAGGCGCAAGAACAGCTCTTTTTAATTATCTTTTTGCAAAACATTGGGGCGGAAAATTTATTTTGCGATTTGAAGATACAGATAGAGAGCGCTCAAGAGATGAATATGTAGATTCAATTAGAGAAGCTTTGGAATGGCTGGGCCTTTATTGGGATGATGGTCCCTATTTTCAAAGCAAACGCTTAGAGCTTTATCAGGAATATGCTAAAAGACTTTATGAAGAAGGTAAAGCTTATTATTGTGAGTGTTCTAAAGAGCTTTTAGAAGAGAGAAAAAAGGTTCTTTTAGAGAAAGGGTTAAAGCCACGCTATGAAGGTACATGTAGAGAGAAAAATCTTCCTCCTGGCCAAGGCAGGGCCCTGAGAATTAAAGTTCCAGATTTTACTGAAATCGTCTTTGAAGACCTTTTACGAGGAAAAATTGTCTTTCCCCCAGAAGAAGTAGATGACTTTATTATCCTTCGCTCAGATGGAACACCAACCTATCAATTTGCTGTAGTTGTTGATGATATAACTATGGGGGTTACCCATATTATTAGGGGTGACGATCATATATCCAATACACCTAAACAGTTGATTATTTATAAAGCTTTAGGTTATAATCCCCCAGCCTTTGCTCATATTCCTATGGTACTTGGGCCAGATGGAGCAAGACTTTCTAAACGACATGGAGCTAAATCTATTTTGGAATATAAAGAGGAAGGTTATCTTCCCGAGGCTGTAATAAATTATTTAGCAAGATTAGGTTGGGGATACGGTGATCAAGAATATTTTACCTTAGAAGAACTCATAGAAAAATTTGATCTCAAGAAAGTAAATCTCTCTCCTGCTCGTTTTGATCCTGATAAGTTTTTAGCCATTAATGCCTATTGGATAAAGAACTTAGAGGCTCATAAAATTTTATTACATCTAAAACCTTTTCTTTCCAAATACCCTGCAGAGAAATATGAAGAAGCTTATCTACTTCAAATAATTGAAGGTGTAAAACCAAGAGTAAAAACTTTAAAAGAAATGGTAGCTATGATAGATTTCTATTTTTTTGAGGAGCTTAAATATGATGAAGAAGCAAAGGCTAAATATATAAATCCTCAAACTCAGCCTTTATTAAGAGATTTATTAACGCAAATAGATGATCTTGATTTTGAAAATGAAAAGGAAATGGAAAATTATTTTAGAAGCTTTGCAGAAAAAGCAGGGGTTAAGCTAAAGGATCTTGCTCAGGCAGTAAGAATAGCATTAACGGGTAAAACTATTAGCCCCCCCCTTTTTGAAGTAATGAGGCTACTGGGAAAGGAAAAAGTAAAGAAAAGATTAAAGGCTGTATTGTAAAATATTCTTTAATAGGAGGTATCAGAAATGTGGGATGTACTTATATTGGTTGGACTTTTTGTATTGTTAGGACTTCTTTCAAGATATGTCTTTCCTAAAATAGGGATTCCTACTTGACATATACCTTCTTGCCCTGATGAGGGCAAGAAAAAAGATAGTAAATAGTAGTTTGTATAGGGGTGTTTATGATAAGGGAGAGAATTGTTAGTGGAATGAGGCCAACTGGTCCTCTACATTTGGGGCATTTAGAGGGAGTTTTAAAAAATTGGATAAATCTACAAAAAGACTATGAGTGTTTTTATTTTATTGCGGATTGGCATGCCCTTACTACGGAATATGAAGATCCTTTGCTTATAACCACTTATACTAAAGAAATCCTTTTAGATTGGCTTTCTGCAGGGCTTGATCCAAAGAAATCTGTAATTTTTATTCAGTCAGAAATAAAAGAGCATGCTGAGCTTTATTTACTCTTGGGGATGATTACCCCTGTCTCTTGGCTTGAGAGAAATCCTACTTATAAAGATATGCTTCAAAATTTACAACATAAAGATCTTGCCACATATGGTTTTTTGGGGTATCCAGTTTTACAAGCAGCAGATATTCTTATTTATAAAGCCAAAAAAGTGCCTGTAGGGCTTGATCAGTTACCTCATTTAGAGCTTACTCGAGAGATAGCAAGAAGATTTAATTTTCTTTACAAAACTGATATTTTTCCTGAACCCGAAGCTCTTCTATCAGAGGTCCCTAAAATCCCAGGTATAGATGGTAGAAAAATGAGTAAATCTTATGGGAATGCCATTTTTTTAAAGGATTCTCCCGAGGAGGTGAGAAAGAAGATTCTTTCTTATGTTACTGATACTCAAAGACCAAGAAAGAGTGATCCAGGAGATCCAGAAAATCGCTGTAATGCCTTTAATTTGATAAGGCTTTTTTATTTAGAAGAAGAGAGAGAGGAAGTAATTAAGGCATGCAAATCAGCTCAACTTGGTTGCACAGAGTGCAAAAAGAAACTTGCAGAAAAGGTCGTACAC
>JBKBMM010000029.1:0-10090 GCA_046295835.1 Caldimicrobium sp. | reverse complement strand
AGCAGCCTCTGCGGTCTTAGGATACATAGGTACACCTGAAGAAGTAAATTAATTTGGAAAAGGAGGGATTTTTATGATAAAGGGCAGAGTTTGGAAATTTGGTGATAATATTGACACTGATCTTATTATTCCTGCAAGATATCTCAATACCACAGATCCTGATGAATTAGCTAAGCATTGTATGGAGGATGCAGATCCTGAGTTTGCTAAAAAAGTAAGAAAAGGGGATATTATAGCTGCTGGGAGGAATTTTGGCTGTGGCTCCTCAAGAGAACATGCCCCCATCTCAATTAAAGCCGCTGGAGTATCTTGCGTGATTGCAGAATCCTTTGCCAGAATATTTTATCGCAATGCCTTTAACACAGGTTTACTTATCCTTGAATGCCCTGAAGCAGCCCGAGAGGCTAAAACAGGAGATGAAGTGGAAATAGATATAGGACAAGGTCTTATTACCAATCTTACTAAAGGAAAAACATACAAAATCAAGCCCTTACCAGATTTTATGAAAAAAATTCTTGAAGATGGTGGATTAATCCCTCATATAATGAAAAAATATCAAGCAAGTTGTAATGTCTAAGAGAATAACCTTTAGTTATCAAGGTAGAGCTGATCTCAGCTCTCTTTATGAAATTATTGCAATTTTGAGAGGGGAGAAAGGTTGTCCTTGGGATAAGAAGCAGACCCCTCAAACCCTTAAAAAATATCTTTTAGAAGAGACTTATGAAGTTTTAGAGGCCCTTGAAAAGGATGATCTTAAAGAGATAAAAGAAGAATTAGGAGATTTATTGTTTATTCTTTTGTTTATAATTTACCTTTATGAAGAAAGGCAACTTTTTACCCTTAAAGATTTAGTATATCTTACTTTTCAAAAGATGATTAGAAGGCATCCCCATGTATTTGGAGAAGAGGAGGCTAAAAGTGCCGAAGAGGTCTTAAAAAATTGGCAAATAATAAAGGTTAAGGAGGGCAAAGAGGATTCGGTCTTGGGAAATATTCCTAAAGCTTTACCAGCTTTGCAAAGGGCATATCGCTTAGGAGAAAGGGCAAGTAGAGTAGGTTTTGACTGGGATAGTGTTAAAGCCGTAATTCCTAAGATTTATGAAGAAATAAAGGAAATTGAAGAAAGCTTAGAAAAGGCTCATTCAGACCATTTAAAAGAGGAAATTGGAGATTTACTTTTTACCATAGCTAATTTTTCAAGAAAATTAGAAATTAATCCAGAAGAGGCCTTGAAAATTGCCTTAGATAAATTTGAAAGACGCTTTAAGATCCTCGAAAAGGTGATAAAAGAAGAAGGTAAATCCTTTGAAGACCTTACTCATATTGAAAGAGATTTACTTTGGGAAGAAATCAAGAATAAATGATTATAGAAATAAAAGATCTTTCTCTCTATTTAAATGGGAAAATAATTCTTGAAGATATAAATCTTCAAGTTCAAAGAGGAGATTTTTTGGCTTTAATAGGTCCTAATGGGGGAGGAAAAAGTACCCTAATTAGATGTTTGCTTGGATTTATTAAACCTCAAAGGGGTAAGATCTTTTTGTTTGGTAAAGATTTAACCAAATTTAGAGAATGGTATAAAATTGGATATCTCCCCCAAAGGGCAGGAAAGGAAATTAACTCTTTACTACCTCTCACCGTGGAGGAATTTATTTTTCTTCCTTCTAAATGGTACATGATTTCCCCAGACTCTGAATATATTAGCCATTTAATGAATATGTTTGGAATAAAAGATATTTTAGAAAAGAAGCTTTCCCAACTCTCCTTTGGTCAGTTTCAAAGGGCATATTTAGTACGAGCTTTATTATTAAAGCCAGAATTAGTCATTCTTGATGAGCCCTCAGTGGGGCTTGATTTCATTTCTCAAGAGACCTTTTATCAGATATTATCTTCTCTACACAAACAGGGGTTAACTATTGTGTTAATTACTCATGAAACATGGTTAATTAGCAAAGAGGTAACCAAAATTGCCTGTTTAAATCAGAGACTTTATTATCACGGAGAACATAAAGAATTTTGTGTCTTAGCTGAAAGAGGTATTCCAGGCTTTTCTTATCATCGCATTGAACATACCCATTGGTAATATGGAAGATTTAATCTTTTATATCACTTTATTCAAATGGGGGTTACTTTCCGGAATTTTTTTTGGACTTTCTTCAACCTTTACTTCAAGCTATTTGATTTTACAAAGAAATTCCCTATTTCCTCATGCATTGACCCACATTTTGTTATTTTCTCTTTTAATACTCTCTCTTCTTAGCCCTCATTTGCATCCCTTATTAAACTTTCCTTTAATTATTGTCCTAACACTCATCTTAAGTTTATTTATTTTTCTACTTATTAAATTTACTCCTCTCTTTGAAGATAGTGCCACCTCTATAGTGACTTACCTTTCCTTAGCTTTGGCCTTATTAATAGCTAATAAAACTTCTCAATATGATATTACCCTTTTAAACTATCTTTTTGGCTCTATAATTGTAGTTTCTAAAATAGATGCCTTAGAGAGCTTTTTAGTTCTACTTGTTTCAGCATTTTTATATCTAAAATATAAGGAACTCTGGCTTACGCAATGTATTGAAAGGGAGGTCCCTGGGGTTAATTTTAAAAAATCTCAGCTAATTTTTCTTATACTTATTACACTTCAGACGATTATTGGAGTTAAATTGATGGGGGTATTACTTGTATCAGCTTTTTTTGTATATAGTGGAGTGCTTGCCTTAAGGATTTCGCCCTCCTTTAAATGGGTCTTTCCTTTGAATGCATTTTTTAATCTTTTAGCTATTATTTCTGGATTTCTTCTTTCTATCCTTTTTGACCTTCCCTTTTCCGCTTCAGCCATTCTCTTTATGAGCTTGTATATAATCCTTATTCTTTTAAAGAGGTCTTAAGATGCGCTTAATAGATACTCATGCCCATATAAACTTGCCTGAATTTAAAATAGATCTGCCCCAAGTGATTGAAAGGGCTAAGAAGGCAGGACTCATTAAAATTATTCTTGTTGGGATTGACAAAAAAACAGGAGAGAGGGCTTTAGAAATAAAAAGAGAGTTTTCTGATTTTATTGAAGTAGCTCTTGGCTTTCATCCCCATGAGACAAAAAAACTTGGCAAAGAGGACTATAAATGGCTGGAAGAAAACATTGAGGCTCTTTGCGCTATAGGAGAAATTGGGCTTGATTGGGTAAAAGAATACTCACCAAGGGAAATACAAATACAACATTTTGAAAAATTATTATCCATAGCCAGGGCTTATCAAAAACCTGTTATTCTTCATTTGAGAGGGGATTTAACTTTTTGGAATTTTGTAATAGAATTTTTGAAGGATTATAAAGATTATCCACTTCTTTTCCACTGTTTTACTGCAGATAGGGAGGTAGCTTTAAAAATTTTAGAGTTCAATAGTTTAATTTCTCTTCCTGGTGTAATTACTTTTGAAAAAGCTAAGGAGTTAAGAGAAGCCGTTAAAATTATTCCTTTGGAGAGAATTGTTTTAGAAACGGATTGTCCTTTTTTAGCACCTCTCCCTATGCGGGGAAAAAGAAATGAACCAGCCTATTTGATTTATACTGCTCAAAAATTGGCGGAAATTAAAAATCTAACTTTAGAAGAAGTAGCAGAAATTACTACTAAGAATGCTATTAATTTTTTTAAACTGCAACATTCTTAGATATGTATGGGCTCTATTAGATGAAAATTTTAAAAAATTTGATACAATGTTAGTCACTTTTTGCATTGGGGGAAATAGATGAGGTTAAAGAGAACGCATTTCATTAGCGAAATCTCTTCAGAGGACCTTGGTAAGGAGCTCACTGTTTGTGGATGGGTTTTAAGAAGAAGAGACCACGGTGGGGTTATTTTTATCGATTTGAGAGATAGAACTGGGATTTTACAGGTAGTTTTTGAAGAAGATTTAGATACTAAAATTCATTCTTTAGCTGAGACTTTACGAATAGAGTATGTAATTGGGGTAAAGGGAATTCTTAGAAGACGTCCCCCAGGAATGGAAAATCCAAAGATTTCCACAGGAGAGGTAGAACTTGTAGCCAAGGATTTAGAAATTTTTAATACCTCTCAAACCCCTCCTTTCCCCATGGATGAGGATTTATCTGAGGTTTCGGAGGCCATAAGGTTAAAGTATAGATATTTAGAGATGCGGGCATTAAAAGGGCAGGAACCCTTTCTTTTTAGACACAAGGTGAATCAAAGTATAAGAGAATTTTTGAATAACAGAGGGTTTATAGAGATTGAAACTCCTTTTCTTACGAAAAGTACACCTGAAGGTGCAAGAGATTATTTAGTACCCAGTAGGCTCTATCCTGGTAAATTTTATGCCCTACCTCAATCTCCTCAACTTTTTAAACAAATCTTAATGATTGCTGGTTTTGAAAGATACTATCAAATTGTAAAATGTTTTAGAGATGAGGACCTGAGAGCAGATCGCCAGCCAGAATTTACTCAGCTTGATCTGGAAATGAGTTTCGTTGATGAAGAAGATGTAATGACATTAGTTGAGGAACTTTTAGCGTATCTCTTTGAAAAAACCTTAGGAATTACCCTTTCTACACCCTTTTACCGAATTAGCTACCATGAGGCCATAGCAAAATATGGAACCGATAGGCCAGATCTTCGTATTGGATTGGAGCTCAAAAACATTTCTGAAATAGCTGAAGCTTCCAATTTTCAAGTTTTTAAATCTGCCTTAGAAAAGGGTGGAGTTGTGGTGGGATTAAAGGTCCCTTCTCATTTTTCCAGAAAGGAAATAGAAGATTTCACAAACTATGTGCAGAACTTAGGGGGTAAGGGACTCGCATGGATAAAATATACCAAAAATGCTTTAAAATTTGAAGAAAAATGGAGTTCCCCTATTGTTAAATTTTTTGAACCTGCGCTTTTAGAAAAATTAGAAGAACTCTTTAAAATAACTGAAGAAAGAGCTACCCTCTTTTTTGTAGCAGACAATTATGACTTAGCGCATTCTCTTTTGGGAGAATTAAGAAATTATTTAGGTAAAAAACTTGGGCTTCTCTCAGAAAGAGAATTTAATTTTCTATGGGTAATAGACTTTCCTCTATTTGAGTGGGATGAAGAGGAAAATAGACTTGTTGCTAAACATCACCCCTTTACCCATCCTAAAGAAGAAGATATTTCCTTACTTGATGTAGATCCTTTAAAAGCTCGTTCTAAGGCCTATGATATTGTTCTTAATGGGACAGAAATTGGTGGAGGAAGTATTCGTATTCATAGAAGGGACTTACAAGAAAAGATTTTTAGTCTTTTAAAGATAAGCCGAGAAGAAGCTGAAGAAAAGTTTGGATTTTTACTTACTGCTTTAGAATACGGTGCCCCACCTCATGGAGGGCTTGCCTTCGGGCTTGATAGATTAATTACCCTTATGCTTGGCAAAAAAAGCATAAGAGAGGTTATAGCCTTTCCCAAAACGCAAAGAGGACACTGTTTACTTACTGGAGCACATTCAGAAGTTAAAATAGAACAGATTTTGGAGCTTCATCTTCTACCTGGTTGGGAAAAAAGAAATTAAATGATCTCTTTAAAGAAATTCAATTTATGCTAAAATATTTTTTAAGGAGAAAGTATTATGCCCGCTATCGTAATTGTAGGCACGCAATGGGGAGATGAAGGAAAAGGTAAAATTGTAGATGTTCTAACAGAAAAGGCTCATTATGTAGTAAGATTTCAAGGAGGAAATAACGCAGGCCATACCTTAGTAATTAATCAAAAAAAGCATATTTTACATTTAATTCCCTCTGGAATTTTTCATCCTCAAACGGTCTGTGTAATTGGAAATGGGGTAGTAGTAGATCCTGCTGTAATAATAGATGAGATAGAAAGATTAAAAAGGTCAGGGGTTGAAATAACTCCTGAAAAACTAAAAATTAGTGAAAGAGCACATGCTATAATGCCCTATCATAAAGCTATTGATTTAGCTCGAGAAGCCAAAGCCCATAAAAATAAAATAGGCACAACTGGTAGAGGAATTGGTCCTTGCTATGAAGATAAAGTAGGTAGAAGAGGTTTTAGACTTATAGACCTTACTAAACCTGCATTTTTTAAAGAGCGGCTTAAAACTATATTAGAAGAAAAAAATTTTATTTTGCAATATCTCTCTGCTGAACCTCTTAAATTTGAGGAAATTTATGACCAATACATTGAATATGGAGAATACTTGAAACCTTTTCTTACAGATACTTCGACTCTTCTTTGGGAGGCTTTAAAGAAGGGCCTTAATATTCTCTTTGAAGGAGCTCAAGGAACCTTTTTAGATGTGGATTATGGGACATATCCTTATGTTACCTCTTCAAACACATTAGCTGGAAATGCCTGTGCGGGAAGTGGCTTTGGGCCTACACATATAAAAGAGGTATTAGGAATTGTAAAAGCTTATACCACAAGAGTTGGAGAAGGACCTTTTCCTACAGAATTAAAGGACGAGCTTGGCGATTATCTTCGTGAAAGAGGTGGTGAATACGGGGCAACTACTGGAAGACCCAGAAGATGCGGTTGGTTAGATTTGGTAATGATAAAAACTGCTGTGAGGCTCAATGGCCTTACCTCTTTAGCTTTAACAAAGATGGATGTACTTTCGGGCTTAAATCAAATTAAAATTTGTATAGCCTATAAATTAGGAAATCAAATTATAGATTATTTTCCTTCTACCATAGAAGAATTATCTCAAGTTGAGCCCCTTTATGAGGAACTACCAGGTTGGAAGGTAAATTTAAGTGAAATTAAAGATTTTTCAGATCTTCCTAAGGCAGCACAGGAATATATTGAAAAAATTGAAAAGTATCTGGGTATTCCTATTACTATAATAAGCACAGGTCCTGACAGAAAAAACTGTTTTATACTTAAAAATCACACTTTTTTTTAAAAAGGCCTTCTCAATTATGAAAGACAAGGTACTTATTGCCAACAGGGGAGAAATAGCACTTCGAATAATGGAAGCTTGTAAGGAGCTTAATTTAGACTATGTGACCCTTTACACAAAAGAAGACGAAGCCTCTTTACATGTTAGGCTTTCCAAAAAAAAATATAGAATTTCTGATTACAGAGACATGAATGATATATTAGCAGTTGCCGATGAAGAAAAATGTACTGCCATTCATCCTGGCTATGGATTTCTCTCAGAAAATTATCGCTTTGCAAGAAGGGTAGTAAAAAGGGAGAGACCCTTAATTTGGATTGGACCTAACTGGGAAGCCATAAGGGACTTAGGTAATAAACTTTTTATGAAAAAAGAGGCTCACAAACTGGGAATACCTGTAATTCCTGGGACAATAGCACCAATTTATAATGAAATTGAAGCAGAAATTAAGGCAGAAGAACTTTTAGAAGAAGCCTCTGCCCAGGGATTTCATAATATATCTTTCTTGGTTAAAGCAGTGGCTGGTGGTGGAGGCATGGGGATTGAGGAAGTCAAAAATTTAGAAAATATACGCCCAGTATTTAGGAAAATAAGGGCTTATGCCAAGAGACTTTTTGGAGAAGAAGGGGTAATTATTGAAGTTAAAATACCTATTTTTCAACACATAGAGGTACAAATCTTAGGAAGCAAAAAGGGAGAATATGTGCACTTTGGCACAAGAAATTGTACCATTCAAAGTCCTTTTAAACAAAAAAGAATTGAAGTAGCACCGGGCTTTTGTCAAGAGATAAACTATCCCTTTAATCCTAAAGAAATTGAGAGTAAGATTATAGAGGAATCTTTGAAATTAGCTAAACACTTTAATTATGATAATGTAGGTACTTTTGAGTGGTTAGTTACCCCAGAGGGAAAATACTATCTTATGGAAGTGAACACAAGGATTCAAGTAGAAAATGAAATCTCAGCAAAAATTTCTTTTATTAAAGGCAAACCTGTAAATTTGATTAAGGAACAAATTCGCATTGCCTTCGGTGATGCTTTAGATTATACTCAAAAAGATATAGAATTTAAAGGTATGAGTTTAGAATTTAGACTTATTGCTGAAGATACCAAAAGAGGTTTTATCCCCTTAAGCGGGATTATTACCAAATTTTCATACACACCACATCCTTGGCTTACTATGAGAACCCATGTTCCTCAAGACATCCCCTACACTATTCCTACACAATTTGATCCTAATCTTGCCTTAGCAATTATTTATGGAGGAAATTTAGAAGATTTACTTAACAAAAGTAAGACCTTTCTATCTGAATTAAAAATTGAAGGCTATACTTTGAAAAATGAACCCTTAATAACAAATATAGACTTTCTTCAAGATAATTTAAGTAAATTATACCACTTTTTACCTGCGTAAAAATTTATGCTTATAGAATTACACAAAAAGTTACAGGAATTGATTGAGTTAGCTAAATATATTGAAGATATAAAAGGTCCTGAATTTTTAAATATTGGAAAGCTTGCAGAGGAACTTAATACTTTATATATAAACTTTTATGAATATAGACAAGAAGATTTGGAAAGGATTTCTAAAAATTACGAAACTAAATTAGGAACGATTTTACAAAAGGCAGAAGAGACCCTTACCCCTTATGAAATTGTTAAAATAACCCGGCATCCACAGCGTTTTACCCTTATTGATATTTTAGAGAATGTTTATGACAGTTATATAGAGCTTGGTGGAGATGGAGAATTAAATATAGATCCTGCTATTATTTGTGCCAAGGCTTTACTCTCAAGAAGGGTAGGAAATGAAGTATTCTTTCATCAGGTTATGGTTATTGGTCATGAAAAGGGGCATGGAGAGGAGTATAGGAGGGGAGGAAGTGCTACACCTTGGGGTAATGAAAAGGCCTTAAGGTACATGAAAATGGCTGAGACTGAAGGTATACCTATTCATTTTTTTATCTTCACACCAGGAGCTTATCCAGTTGAAGATCCACCAGGAGCTGCTCAACAAATTGCCATGAATCTCTACCACATGAGCAAATTGGAAGTACCAACTATTTCTTTTATTTCAGAAGGGGGCTCAGGAGGGGCTGAGGCTATTGGACTTACTGATTTAAGACTTATGGCAGAAAAGGGATATTATTCAGTAATAAGTCCTGAAGGAGCAGCAGCTATTGAAGCCAAATTAAAAGATGGAAGACCTCCGCGAGAGCTTGTAGAAAAAATGGCTAAAAATCTGAAACTTACTGCTAAAGATAATCTTGAATTAGGTACCATTGATAGAATAATACCTGAACCACCCCTTGGTGCAAGAAGAAAAGATTATGAATTTTTTAAAAGATTAAAATTTGAACTCATCAAGGCAACGGATGAGGTTGTCCTACAAACCCGCAGTCTTAAGATGTTTAGAAAATATGCTCTATCTAAACAGTCTACCGAATCTTTTAAATATTTTGTAAATTGGGAACTTTCAGAAGATGAAAAGGAGATTCTTATTGAAAATAGATATGCCAAATATCGCAAAATGACCCAATGGGCACTTCTTGAACCTAAAGGATTTTTAAAATCCCTTACTCAGAAGGGAACTAAATTGGGGCAAAAATTTGTCTATGAAATGAAATATAATGTGCTAAAAAAGAGCCAAAAAACCTTTTTAAAATTTTGGGATGAGTTGGTAAGTGAATCTTCCTTGCTTCTGAAACCAGTATCTGATCCAGTTAAAAGTGTTTACAACCTTATAGTAGGAAGGAAAGTAAAGCCTAAAATTAAAATTTTAACAGAAATAGAAGAAGATACCTCCATATATGTAAGTCCTTTAGCTCTACAGGATAGAACAGTTACATGCCCTCAAGCAGATAAATATGGTTGCCCAGATCTTTGGGTGCCAGACCTTTATGGAGAATTCTGTGGGGTATGCCCTAATTGTGGGTATCACTTTCCTTTAGAATACAAATGGTACTTAAACAATATTTTTGATAAAAACAGTGTTAAAACCTTTAATGATGACATAGCCTCAGGAAATCCCCTTAATTTTGAAGGTTTTGCTGAAAAGCTAAAACAAGCTCGCCAAAATACTGGATTAAATTCTGCCCTTCTTACTTTTGAAGCTAAAATTGGTGGAATTTCTATTGTTGTTGCCATGCTTATTGCAGATTTTAGACAAGGAACTGTTGGGGTTGCTGAGGGTGAAAAGTTTATAAGA
>JBKBMM010000028.1:0-10473 GCA_046295835.1 Caldimicrobium sp. | reverse complement strand
CCTACATCTTGAGGAAGATGATTATCCCATCTTAGCCAATCGTAAAGTAAAAATATGTCTTTGCCCAAGAAGTAATCTCTATACAGGAGCTGGTTTCCCTAATTTACCTAAATTGCTATCTCATCAAATAGAAGTAGTTATAGGAACAGATTCTTTAGCAAGCAATGACCGACTTTCTATTTTTGAAGAAATAAAAACCTTGTATTCTTTTTATCCTGATATTTCTCCTCTTAAACTTTTAAAAATGGCAACCTCTGAAGGTGCATTTTTTTTTGGTTTTGAAGAATATGGCACCCTAAAGGAAGGTGCTTATGCTAATTTTATTGCCATATCTACATCCTCACCCCTTTCTTCCTCCTTAGATAAGGCTTTAAAAGAATTTATTATCACTGAAAAAGAAGTAAAATATAGATTTTATGCAGGGTTCTATGAAAAATAATCAGGAACTTTATGTGGGCTTTCCCTTATATCTTAATACCCTTCCTCTTCTACATTATTTAAAGGTACCTTCAGGAATAAAAATATTTCTTAAAACTCCTAAGGAGATTAATCAAGCTTTAGAGAAGGGTGAGTTAGACATAGGCCTTGCTTCAAGTCTATTTTATGCTCAACACTTTCGCAAATTGTTACTCCTTCCTGACCTTTCCATTAGTGCCATTGGTAAAGTAAAAAGTGTAATTTTATATCATCATCTTCCTATAATCTCTCTTGAAGGAAAAAAAATTGGCATAACACCAGAAACAGAGACCTCCTTTGGCTTGCTCCGGTTAGTCTTAGAGGATTTTTTTAAAGTAAATCCTATTTATAAAGTCTTGTCTCACCCATTAAGTAAGGATGAAAAAAACCTAATAGATCTCTCAGGTTATTTAGCCATAGGAGATGAGGCTTTAGCACTACAAAGAAAAAATTTCTTTCCTTTTACTACAGATCTTGCAGAAATTTGGCTTGAAAAAACCAAACTTCCCTTTATCTTTGCCTTAATGGTATTAAGAAGAGATTCTTTTCCCAAAAAAGAGCCCCTTATTAAAAAACTTTTGGTTTCTCTTTATATCAGTCGCGCCAAAGGGCTTTCCTCATTGGGGAAAATTGTTGAGGCTTATACTTTGGAGATTGAAAGGGACTTTTCTTTAAACTATTTACAACATTTAGAGTATGATTTCTCAGGGCTTAAACAAAGGGCATTCCTCTACTTTTGTGAATTGCTCTATAAGAAAGGCTATCTAAAAGAGATCCCTAAGCTTGAGTTCATAGAAATATGAAAAATTCAATCTCAAAGCACAAAGCTTTTGTAAAAGAAAAATTTGATCGCTTAGTTGCCAGATATGATTTAGTAAATAGTCTTCTTAGCTTTTATCAGGACTCTCTTTGGAGAAAAAGGGTTGTTTACCACTTAAAGTCTGTAAAAGGTCCTATCCTTGATCTATGTTGTGGGCCCTATACCTTGAGCCTTAAATTACTAAAATCCCAAAAAAGCCCTCTTTTTGCCTTAGATCTTAGCTTTGAAATGTTGCATTATGGTAAAGCCAAAATAACCAAATATTATCACCATATTTTTCCCTTAAGAGGAGATGGAGAAAAACTACCCTTTAAAAAGGAGAGCATGGAGGCGATTACTATTGCTTTTGGATTTAGAAATCTTCCCAATAGAAAAGAGGCTTTAGAGGAATTTTATAGGGTCTTAAAAAAAGGAGGAAGGCTAATTATTCTTGAATTTTCTTTGCCTAAGAATTTCCTTTTTAAAACTATTTATCTCTTTTATCTTAGATATTATGTGCCCTTTTTAGGAGGGATTCTCACAGGAGATAAAGAAGCCTACGATTATTTAGCAAAGTCCATTCAAGAATTTCCCTCACAAGAAGAAGTAGATAAGCTTTTATGCCAAGTGGGATTTCAAAAAATAAAAATTGAGAATTTAACCTTTGGGGTAGTAAGTCTTTATCATTACATAAAACCTTAATTTCCATTATAGGGCTTTAAAACAAATAACAATTGCCCTTCCTCAACCATCTGGTTGAGTTTTACGCAAATTTCTACAATTTGGGCATCAAAGGGTGCTATTATGGGATTTTCCATTTTCATTGATTCTAAATTAGCTATTTCTTCTCCTTTATGCACTATATCTCCAGGTTTAAGTGTTCCTCTTTTGGGATTTCCAATTCTCCAGACTGTTCCACTTATTGGTGCTCCTATTTCAGTAGGTTTGGTAGCCTTCCTAACTTCCGTCTTTTTAGCTCGAGGAGTTAATACCTCAAAAACCCTGGTCTTATTATTTACTTTTAAAACTACATGTATGATACCATTATTTTCGTTACCAATAGAAACAAGCTCAATACAATAAGGTTTGCCCTCAAATTCAAACTCTACTTTATCTCCTGGATTAGAAAGACCATGTCTCCAAACTTTAGTAGGAAGAAGCAATGGGGCAAAACCATATTTTTCTCTAAATTTAATAAACTCAAGGGCATCCTTTGGATGCATAAGATAAAGAATAAATTCTTCTTCTGTAGCAGGTCTTCCCAGTTCATCTTCCAACTGCCTTCTTAAAACCTCTAAATCTTCATCGGGAATATTGTCTAATGCAGAAGTTTCCTTTCTCTCTTTAATTTTTTCTTGCCAGGCCTCTCCAAAAGCAGATTGATAAACCCAATCATCTGGCCAGCCTACAGGCAGTTTTCCATAATGCCCCAAAATAAGATTTTTAAAATCACCTGGAGCCTGTCTAAAAAGCTGTAAAAGTTCCTCCCTCTCTTCCGCCTCCATAGCTGAAAGGTCTTGCTTTTTTTCCTCTACAAATTTTTTGAGTAAATTTATTACCTTCTGAACACCAGCTTCACCATATTCTTTGTAATATCTATTTACAATGCCTGAGCAGGTAACCCAGGTTATTTGTGAACCAGGAGTGACATCAAAATACTTCACAATTTGATTATAGAGACTCATTACTTGTAGGATAGCTGGCATTAGATGAAGGAAACCACCCTTTTCTGCTTGCTCAAAGGAGCTGGGAAAAGCTCCCCCTGGCATTTTATGCTTGGTAACCATGTGATCAAAACCTTTAAAGGGAGATTCTGCCCATTCATAGTCTCTTATCCATTCTCTAACCTTTTCCACAGCAAGCTCAGCTGCTCTTCTATTAAGATTAACAGGGATTCCCTCTTCCCTAAGAATTGCCTCTACTGCCAAAATAGGAGAATGTCCATAAAATCTGCAAAGGGTGTCTTCCTCAACATCAAGGATTTTAGCGCCTGCCTTTGCAGCAGCAACCAGTACTGGTATTGCCAAACCATCTGTTATATGCCGATGATAATTAATAACTAACTCAGGATATTTTTGTTTTATTGCATCAATGAGTTCTGTAACACTTTGAACAGTCCCTACTCCTGCCATGTCCTTTATACAAAGTATAATTTCATCAACACCACCACAGAGGTCAACAATCTCGTCAACCACTTTAAGATAATATTTAGTATCAAACCAAGGAGCCACTGTATAGGAAATAGCTGGCTCAAAAAGTCTACCTCTTTTCATTACCACTTCTGCAACCACACGCATATTTCTTACATCATTTAGAAAAGAAAAACATCTCCACACATCAATATCTACTCTTTCTACAACATATTCAATAATGTTTTTAGGATAGGGTCTATAGCCCCACATGTTGGTTTCACGAATAAGAGTTTGAAGCAAGACCTTAGGCATAAGTTCTCTTAAAATAGCAATTTCTTCAAAGGGACTCTCTTTTCTATTCATGATGCCCACATGCCATCTTGCACCACCATGACATTCTGCTGCAAAAAGCCCCATCTCATTATAATAGGGCGCCAAGGTTTTTAAATCATAAATTCTTAAGCGGTTTTTATAATCAGACTGTCCTGCATCTCTCATCCCAACTGAAACAAAAGCTACACCCGGAAGTTCTCTTACCTTCTTTACAATCTCTCTGGGACTCATCCCAGGAGTTACAAATATATAGCTCATATGATCCTCCTATTTTTAAAAATTTACATCCAAGGTTGAGGACCTAAGGCCGAAATTTCAGCTATATACTGGGAAATTTTTAATATTTCATCTTCAGGAGTTTTCTCTCTAAAGGCAGAAATAAGTTCATGATAATGTTCTTCAATAAAGCGCGTAGAAAAATTACCAGCAATAAATTGGGGATGTCTGATAATACTTAGAAGAAGCGGTGCAATAGTTTTAATTCCCTCAACTTTTAAGCCCCTGCTCAAAGCCCTATCCATAACTCTAAGTGCCTCAGTTCTATCAGCTCCAGCAGTCATAATTAACATGATAAGAGAATCATAATAGGGAGGTACATCAGCTCCTTCATAGACCCCTGAGGCTACCCTGATGCCAGGACCCTGTGGTATTTCTAAACGAGTAATAGTGCCAAAGGAAGGATTAAAGGTTCTGGGATCTTCTGCATTTATTCGCACCTCAAGGGCATGTCTATTAGGATGAATATCTTCTTGCTTAAAGGGGAGTTTTTTTCCTTGAGCTATATCAATCATAAGACTTACTATATCTAAACCTGTGATTAACTCGGTTACACCATGTTCTACCTGAAGCCGCGTATTGACCTCTAAAAAGTAAAATTTTTTCCTTTTAGGATCTAAGAGGAATTCTACTGTCCCAGCTGAATAATAACCAAGTTCTCTTGCAAGCCTAACAGCTGTATAACAAATTTCCTGACGCAAATCCTCATCAATACTTGGAGAAGGAGCCTCTTCCAAAATTTTCTGATTTCTCCTTTGAATGGTACACTCCCTTTCATAGAGATGCACCACATTTCCAAATTTATCTCCCAGGATTTGCACCTCAATATGTCTGCCTCTTTCAATATATTTTTCCACAAGAAGGGTATCATCACCGAAGGCTTTCTTCGCTTCAGACTTTGCCTTTTCAAAGGCTACATCAAGCTCCGCCATACTATCTACTCTCACCATTCCCTTTCCACCACCACCAGCAGCAGCTTTAATGAGAATGGGAAAGGTTACCTCTTCCTCTGCCATCCATCTTTTAATATCCTCTGCATTTCTAACTTGAGAAAGCCCTGGTATAGTGGGTACATTTGCCTTCTGAGCTATTTTCTTTGCCCTTATTTTATCCCCCATTAAGCGAATTACTTGAGGAGGGGGACCAATCCAGATTAATCCAGCCTCTTCAACCATCTCTGCAAAAGTAGCATTTTCAGCCAAAAAACCCCATCCAGGATGGATAGCCTGACACTTTCTTTCTAAAGCACAGTTAATTATTTTTTCCATGTTAAGATAAGAATCATGAGGAGGTGCCTCCCCAATATGCACAGCCTCATCAGCTAAAAAAACATGATAAGCCAATCTATCTGGTGTACTATAAATGGCTACAGTCTTTACCTTCTTATCCCTGCAAGTATGCATTATTCTAACTGCAGGAACTCCTCTATTAGCTATTAAAACTTTTCTTATATCCCTTTCTACAGGCATACCTTCCTCCTTACTAAAGATCTTTTAAATAGTACTTAAATTTTAAAACTTTGTCAATAAAAAATGATATACCTAAAGATGGATGAGGGCAAAGTTTCAAGATTTAAGCCGGCGGTGGGGATTGAACCCACGACCTGTGGATTACGAATCCACTGCTCTTCCTCTGAGCTACGCCGGCTAACCCAATTTTCTTAATTTTATCTCTAAATTCGCGGTCCCTCAAGAACCTTTTTCCTACTCCATACTGCAAAAAGAGAAAGGAAAAGAAGAAATACCAAAATAAAAGCCCTGGCTACCCATTTGTTTGGATCTGGCTCTTTAAATACTTCTATTAGCTTTTCACTAAACCAAAAATAACCAATAAAGAGAATAAATAGGGGAGATACAATAGCAGAAATATACACAAAAGCCTTGGGAAGCCTTATAGCTGTATCAGTGGTTAACTCCTTATAGAAATTGTCTATACCAAAAGCCCAAATAAAAATCAAAATTTCAATCAAAGCAAAAAATAGAAGAAAAAGGGAACCTGCCCAAAAATCAAGTTCATCTAAAAAATTTGGAAGGAAAGCACAGAGATGAGCCCCCAATATAACCAGAAGCATACTTATAGAAACAGATGTGGTATGGTTCCACTTCATCTCATCCTCAAAAAAGGCAATTAGGGGCTGAATTAAAGCAAGCGAAGAAGTTAGAGCTGCAATAAAGAGAAGAAGAAACCATATAGCAGAAAGTATTTCACCCAAGGGCATACTTAATAAGATGGCGGGCATGGTCATAAATCCAAGCCTAAAAGTACCTTCCTTAGCTAACTCAGGCACAGCTAAGGCACCAAACATAGCAAAGGCTGCTGGAATAGCAATACTTGCTCCAATCACTACCTCTACAAATTCATTAATCCCTGCAGTATACAAGCCTGCCTTTACCACATCCTCTTTTGGTTTCACATAGCTGGCATAGGTAGCAATAGCCCCCATTCCTAAAGAAAGGGTAAAAAATATTTGACCTGCTGCCTCAATCCATACTTGAGGATCTTTGATTCCTGAAAGATTAAGATTATAAATAAATTTAAGACCCTCTAAGCCTGCTCCATTATTAGCCCCAAGAGAAACTATAGCTAAAAAAATCCCCATTAAAATTAGGGCTGGCATCCCAATTTTTGCGGTAATCTCTATCCCCTTGGCTACACCTCTTTGTAAAATCACCCAGTTTATAAGAAGAGTAATCCAAAAGAAGATCAAAGCTGTTAGAGAGGGTTGGGTATAATTTTTAAAAAAACTTACAAAGGGTTCCATAGCTTCTTTATAAGTAGTAGTTACTACAGGTTTTGGCATTGCCCCAAAAAGTGATAGAAAAGCATATCCTAAGACCCAAGACTCAATCCAGATATAATACATAACTATTAAAATGGGGATAGCTACTCCAAGGGAACCTAAAACCCTTGCCCAAGAAGCTTGTTTAAAGAAAAGCCCAATTATTCCTGTCATAGAGCCATGCCCTCGCCTTCCTGCATATCTTCCTATAACCCATTCAAGAATCATTACAGGAAGACCAAGAAGGAGAAGTGAAATAAAATAGGGCACCATAAAGGCGCCCCCACCATATAGCGCAGCCTTTGAAGGAAATCTTAGAAGATTTCCAAGTCCTACTGCATTACCTGCTGCTGCTAAAATTAGACCAATTTTTGATTTCCAAGCCTCTCGCTCTCTAACCATCTTCCCTACTCCACCAATTACCTTTCCTTAATGGCTTTAATTATTATATGTGCCGTATTAAATGCAAGTTGAATGCTCCCCTTAGGCACTGCTATGTCTCCTGCTAAAAAAACCCTTGGCAAATTTGTTTCATAATCTTCACTGACCTTGGGACGATCCTCCAAATCAAATTCAATCCCAATATATTTCAAAAAACCCTTAGGAGTGCTCCCCCCTAAACAGTAATAGATAAAATCATAGGTATCTGTGCTTCCATCTTTATAAAAAACCCTAATTCTATCATCCTCAGCCTCTAATTTTTCAATATCAGTACCTAAAAGTAGCTTAACTCTCCCTTGGGAGACTCTCTCTTCTAAAATCTTTAAATTTACTGGATTAATTCTAAAAAACTTAGGTCTTCTATAGGACAGATAAACTTCACAATTAGCACAAAGGAAGGAAGCTACTTCTGCTGCAGTATCTCCACCACCTACCACTAAAACCTTGCCACTTGAGGGGCAAATATTGGGAGGTTCAAAAAAGACCTTATTTTTTACCTCTTTAGGAATTTCATAATCAGGCTTTTTTGGCTGCCCAAAGATTCCAATAGCAATTATTACAAACTCAGCTAAGAATTTAGGCTCACCATTTACTACAATCTCATACCCTTCTTCTACTTTTTTAATATAGTTCACCTCACTATTTAGACGAATATCTAAATTATATTCACTAATCCAATTCTTAATTCTCTCTAAAAAGGCCTCCTTCGATTCTGTCTCAAATTTGCAAATTCCAAGGGGTTCAACCTCTACTCCTCTATAAATAGCATCTACCCTTTTGCCAGGTCTATATAATCTCTCAATGGTATCACAAATATGAGGCGCCTTTTCTAATATGACAGTTGGTTCTATTCCTGCAACTTTTGCCTCAATTCCACAGGCAATACCTGCAGGACCTGCCCCTACAATTACAAGCTTAACTCTTTCCATAGGCCTCCCCTTTAACTCCCTTTTCCCTTTTACCTATGTAAGTTTTTAACACCTTATAATGGGAAATAGGGCTTCATTCAAAATCTTCAGGAATAAGTAGCATATTTCTATTTTTTTGCAATATGTTAAAATAAGAACCACATGAGCAGTGCCAAACTCTGGATTCAGCGAAATTATTCTAAAGATTTATTTTATTTTTTCCTCAAAGAGGGGGCCTTCACTCCTTTGCTTTCACGATTTTTAGTGAGCCGAGGCTTTACAGAACTAAAAGAAGCATACACTTTCTTATTTCCTCAACTAACTGACTTTTCCAATCCCTTTCTGATTCCTGAAATGGATCTTGCTGTTAAAGAAATAGGGCAATGTCTAAAGGAAGGCTTAAGAATTGGGATCTACGGAGACTCAGATGTGGATGGGACCATAGGAACTTATGTGCTCTATAATTTCCTATCCCAATTTTCAAAAGAAAAGCCCTTTGTGTTAATTCCTGACAAGAATAAAGAAGGATATGGCTTTCATAGCAAATTTTTACCTCTTTTTAAAGAGGCTCAAGTAAAGCTTATAATTACTGTTGATGTAGGTGTGTCTTCTCATCAAACCATAGAAGAGGCCAAAGCTTTAGGATTTAAGGTAATCATCACTGACCATCATGAAATCATTAAAAAACCGCCAACTATTCTAATCTCAGGTAAAAGCACTCCCTTTAACTCTCCCTTTTATCATCTTTGTGGTGCCGGTGTAGTTTTTGCACTTATTAGAGCTTTAAGAAGTTATCTTCTTGAAGAAGGTTTTTTTACTTTAAAAAATCCTCCTCCACTGCGTAATTATCTTGAACTTATAACCATAGCAACCCTTGCTGATATGGTACCTCTAATAGGAGAAAATAGAATAATTACCTATTTTGGATTTAGAGATCTTTCTATACCCTCTCACCCTGCCCTTAGATTTCTCTTTCAATCACTAAATCTTAAAACACCTCTTTCAGAAGAAGACCTTTATTTCAAGGTTATTCCAAGATTTAATGCCTGTGGAAGAATGGGGCTCCCTATGCTTCTTTTTGATTTTTTAAAAGAAAGAGACCAGGAAAAACTTGAAAGTTATTTCCAAGAATTCCAAAATCTATATAAAGAAAGACAAAACCTGGAACTGGAAATTTGGGAAAAAATAGAAGCATCTTTGGCTGAAAAAAAGGATGATCCTATTTTAATTTGTGTTTTTGAAAATATTCCCAAGGCTCTCTTAGGACTATTAGCAAATAGGGCTAAAAATAGATATGGAAAGCCTGTGTTACTTCTTAGTGAAGAAGAAAATCTCTATTATGGTTCAGGAAGAAGTTTAGAAGATTTTGATTTACTAAAGATTCTTCTTCCTAAAAGAGAGCTTTTTTTAGAATTAGGGGGACACCAAAAGGCCTTTGGTTTTAAACTTTATAAAGAAAACCTAATACACCTAAAAGATTACCTTTTTTCACAAGAGGAGTTAATTAACTTTGATGGGAGAGCAAGATTTGGTTATGTAGATGCTGAGGCCACCCTCTCTGAGATACTTCTTGAAGAAAATCTTTCTGCCTTTCAAACCTTGCCTCCCTATGGAATTGCCCATGAACCCCCACTTTTATTATTTAAAAACTTTGAAATAAAGGAAATATCCTATCTTAAGGAAAAACATACTAAACTCTTACTCAAAGAAGGAACTAAGGAGATTTATGCCCTTGGTTTTAACAAAATAATTTCAGAGAAGATAAAATTTTTAATTGGTACCCCCTTTATTAACAATTTTTCTCAGCAACTTGAGATAAGGATTGAAGATGTTAAAGAGTAGATCTATTAGAGAAGATAAAGAGCTTGAGGAACTTAACTTCTTAGCAGAAAGGGCAGCTAAGGCGAATTTTTCAAAAGGTAGACTTTATCCTGAACCTGAATGTGATATTCGCACAGCCTTTGAAAGAGATAGAGATAGAATTATTCATTCAAAAGCCTTTAGAAGGCTAAAACATAAGACTCAAGTGTTCCTTGCTCCTCGGGGAGATCATTATCGCACAAGGCTAACACATACTTTAGAGGTTGCCCAAATTGCAAGAACCATTGCAGGAGCTCTACACTTAAATATAGCCTTAACTGAAGCTATTGCCCTTGGACATGATCTTGGTCATACCCCCTTTGGACATGCGGGAGAAGAGGTTTTAAATGAAATTTTAGAAGGTGGTTTTAGACATAATGAACAAAGTTTAAGGGTAGTTGACCTCTTGGAAAAAGAGGGAAAGGGCCTAAATCTCACCTATGAGGTCAGAATGGGCATATTAAAACATTCTAAAGGTAAAGGCCCTAT
>JBKBMM010000027.1:0-11165 GCA_046295835.1 Caldimicrobium sp. | reverse complement strand
AGCTATTTCCTTTTGATATTTTCTGGCAAGATGCAACATCTCATCATTAAAGTCAATCCCAATTACTTTCCCTTTGGGCCCAACGATCTGAGCTATCATATAGCAATGCTTTCCAGATCCACATCCTAAATCTACTACTATCTCACCTTCTTTGACATAGATGGTAGGATCTCCACATCCATAATCTTTTTCTAATATTTCCTTTGGGATTATCTTTAAAAGCTCAGCCCTCTGATAATTTACCGGACAACACAACTTTATCTCTCTTTTTTTTGCTGCCTCTTTATATGTATTTAAAACTTCCCTTTCATGCATGGACTACCCCCCCCAACTTAGTATAAAAAAGATATAATATCCAAAAAATTCATTACATTATAACTTATCTTTTTGGGTTGCCAAAATAGAATTTCTCAATCTTTCTTTTAAAATTTATAGCTTTTAACAATAGAATTTAATTTATAGAAGTAGTGATGGAATTAATTGAGGGTGTCGCCAACTTTTAGATGAAAGCCCTGGGCAAAGTCATAGGCAGAAATTTTCTTTTTTCCTTCAAGTTGAACTTCTTTTAAAAGAAGGACTTTAGAGGAGGTAACTATATAAAGGCCTTCTTTCTCAATTTTAAGTATTTCTCCTGGGGTTTTACCCTGAGGATCTAAGTCTTTTACCTCAGCAGAATGAATTTTTAAAATTTTCCCTTTAAAAAAAGTAAAAATTCCTGGCCAGGGAGTAAAGGCTTTTATTTTTCTAACAATTAATTCTGCAGGATCTCTAAAATTAACAAGGCCATCTTCTTTTTTAATAAGTGGTGCATAGCTTACTTCTTCTTGAGGTTGAGGGATAGGTTCAAGTTTCCCCTTTTTATACAAAGAAAGAGCCTCTTTTAAGGCTTCAGCTGAAAGGTTACCTAATTTTTTTAAAAGGATAGGTGTCGTATCATCATCTTCAATGGGAAGTTTTTTTTGAAGTAAGATAGGGCCTGTATCCATACCTTCATCCATTAACATAATGGTTACACCTGTTTCCTTTTCTCCGTTAAGAAGTGCCCATTGCACTGGAGAAGCCCCTCTATACTTGGGTAAAAGGGAGAGATGGATATTCCAACATCCTTCCTTTGGAATTTCTAAAACCTCCTTAGGTAAAATTTTTCCATAGGCAAATACTACGATTAGATCTGGATTTATTTCTTTAAGGGTTAAAAGGAAAGTTTCTTCCTTAAGTTTGGCAGGTTCAAGGATTTTGAGATTATGTTCTAATGCCCAGGTTTTAACAGGGGAGGGAGTTGGTTCAAGCCCTCGCCCTTTTGGTTTATCAGGTTGAGTTACTACTCCTAATAATATTTCCTTTTCCCAAAGAAAATTTAACACTGGTAAGACAAATTCAGGTGTTCCAAAAAAAAGGGTTCTAAATTTTTCCATTAATGTAAAGGAGCCCTGCGAAATTCAAAGTCTCCTAATTCATTTATATCAACTATGATTTTATCACCTTCTCCAAAGGCACCTTCTAAAATCTTTAGTGCTAAGGGATTTTCTACATTACGCTGTATACTTCTCTTAAGAGGTCTTGCTCCAAATATAGGATCAAATCCTATCTCAGCAAGCCTATATTTGGCTTTTTCCGTCAATTCTATGGAATTACCCTTTTCCATAAGCCGCATATTTAAATTTTTTATCTGTATGTCCACTATTTTAATTATATCTTCTTGGGTTAAGTTATTAAAAATTATAATTTCATCTATTCTATTTAGAAATTCAGGTCTAAAGGTGGATTTTAAGAGGTCAAAGATGCGCTTTTCTATTTCTTTTCTATCTATGTAGACCTCCTGGAAATAGTGACTTCCCACATTAGATGTCATTATAATAATAGTATTTCTAAAGTCAACGGTTCTACCTTTGCCATCAGTAAGTCTTCCATCATCAAGGACTTGAAGAAGAATGTTAAATACATCAGGATGAGCCTTTTCTATTTCATCAAAGAGGATAACGGAATAGGGTCTTCGCCTTACAGCCTCTGTAAGTTGTCCACCTTCTTCATATCCCACATATCCTGGAGGAGCTCCAATAAGTCTTGCTACAGAATGTTTTTCCATGTACTCACTCATATCTATTCTTATCATAGCCTGTTCTGTGTCAAACATAAACTCAGCTAAAGCTTTAGCTAATTCGGTCTTACCCACTCCAGTTGGACCAATGAAGAGGAAAGATCCTATAGGACGATTAGGATCTTTCAACCCAGATCGCGCCCTTCTTATAGCATTTGCTATAGCTGAAATAGCATGATCTTGTCCCACTACTCTTTCTTTTAATCTCTCTTCAATGCGGAGAAGCTTTTCTTTTTCGCTTTCAAGTAGTCTTTTAACAGGAATACCTGTCCATTTTGAGATGATCTCCGCAATATCTTCTTCATCAACCTCTTCTTTTAAAAAGCTTCTTCCACTTTTTCTAAGTTCAGTTAATTTTTCGTTCTCACTTTCTAATTCTTTTTGCAACTGGGGAATAACTCCATAAATGATCTCTGCTACTCTGTTTAAATCTCCTTGTCTTTCAGCTTGTTGAGCTTCTATTTTCAACTGATCAATTTTTTCTTTAAGCTTTCTAATGTTTTGAATAATCTCTTTTTCCTTAGACCATTCCCTTTTAAGTTCTTCTCTTTCTTTTTTTAATAATACCAGTTGTTCTTTAATCTTTTGATATCTTTCTTTAGCCTTTGGATCTGTTTCTTTTTCAAGGGCAACCCCTTCTATTTCAAGCTGTTTAATTTTTCTTTCAATTTCGTCTATAGCAGTGGGCATGGAATCTATTTCAATGCGGAGTTTAGCAGCAGCTTCATCAATAAGGTCAATTGCCTTATCAGGAAGATAGCGATCTGTGATATACCGGTGAGAAAGCATAACCGCTGCAACTATAGCATTATCAGTTATTCGCACTCCATGATGCACTTCATATTTCTCTTTAAGACCTCTTAGAATAGCAATAGCTTGTTCAGGAGTAGGTTCCTCTACATAAACTGGTTGGAATCTTCTCTCTAAAGCAGGATCTTTTTCGATATGTTTTCTATATTCATCAATGGTTGTAGCACCAATACACCTGAGCTCACCCCTTGCTAAGGCAGGTTTTAGCATATTAGCAGCATCCATAGCACCTTCTGCTGCTCCCGCTCCCACAATTGTATGAATTTCATCTATAAAAAGAATAATTTCTCCCTCGCTTGATTGTACCTCTCTTATGACCCCCTTTAAGCGATCCTCAAACTCACCTCTAAATTTTGTGCCTGCAAGTAAAGCTCCTAAGTCTAATTGAATTATGCGTTTGTTTTTTAAAACCTCTGGCACATCTCCTGCTACAATTCTTTGGGCTAATCCCTCCACAATGGCAGTTTTTCCAACCCCTGGTTCTCCTACTAATACTGGATTGTTTTTTGTCCTTCTACTTAATATATGCATCACTCTTCGAATTTCTTCATCTCTTCCGATTACAGGATCCAGTTTCCCGCTTCTGGCTAAAGCCGTTAAATCCCTACCAAACTTTTCCAGTGCTTGATATTGCTCTTCAGGATTTTGGTCAGTTATTCTCCTGCCTTTACGAATTTGATTAATCACCTCTTTAGCTGAACTAAAAGTTACCCCCCTCTTTCTTAAAATCTCTCCAGCCCGTGTTGGACTATCTATAATACTTAAAAAAAGATGTTCCGTAGATATAAATTCATCTCGCATTTCCTTGGCTAAAGCTTCTGACCTGTCTAAAACTTGTTTGGCAGGTACAGAAAGATAGAGTTGATAAGCACCTCCAGAAACTTTAGGAAGCCTATCCAAAATCTCCTCTAATTCAGAGGAAATAATCTTAGAATTTATCCCTAATCTATCAAGGATAATAGGTATAATACCACCTTCTTGATCAACTAAGGCTTTTAAAATATGTTCTGGTTCAAGCTGAGTATGATTTAAATTTTCCGCAAATTTTTGTGCACTTTGTAAGGCTTCTTGCGCTTTAAAGGTAAACTTTTCTAATCTCATTGCTATATCCTCCTTGAATATCTTTTAAGTTCCCATTCTGTGCATCTTTTTAAAGAAAAATTAAAAACGGGAATGATTTTTTCAAGAGTCTAATAAAAAAAATTTTTAAAAGTTATTTATACTTGAAAATCTATAATGAATGCTTATTTTAAAAGTAAAAAAAACAATAAGGAGGTGATAGGTATGGCAGAACTAACTATTTGGCGTCCATTTCAAGATTTAAAAAAAGAAATGGATCGTCTATTTCAAGAATTTTTTGGTAAAAGTTATTTTCCTGAAAGATGGGAAGTTGTAGAATGGGCACCTGCTATAGATGTGTCTGAAACAGATGATGAGGTAATTGTAAAAGCTGATATACCAGGTGTAAAGGTTGAAGATATTGAAATTAATATTGTAGATAATGTGTTAACTATTAAAGGTGAAAAGAAAAAAGAAAAAGAAGAAAAGAAAGAAAACTTTTATAGAGTAGAAAGGTATTATGGGACATTTATGAGAAGTATTCAACTTCCCTCTGAAATTGATGTGGAAAAAGTAAAGGCACAGTATAAAGATGGTGTATTAAAAGTAATTTTACCTAAGAAACCAGAAAGCAAGGCTAAGGTAATTAAAGTTGAGGTTGAAAAGTAAAGTGATCGTAGCCAGAGGGGGTTAATTCTTTTCTTACCCCCTCTTTGGTTTTTAAAAAGATTTTGTGCTTTCCTCTGGTAATTTTTCCTATATAAAAGAGAGTTTTTTTTAGCTTTTTACTAATTTGAAATAATTTTTCTTTTTTTTCTTCTGATATGGTAAAGAGGAGGGCATAATCTTCTCCGCCAGAGAGGGCTTCATGAAGAAGGGCGCCTTTTGAGAGGGGGATTTTTTCTTCTTCTAACTCAGCCGAAACTCTTGAGGCCTCACAAATTCTGTAAAGATCAAGAAGTAAACCATCTGAGATATCTATAACAGCATGAGCAATCTTCCTTAGTTTCTTACCTAAGGCAATTTCAGGTTCAGGTTGGAGATAGCTTTTTTTTAAATGTGCAGGTATTTTTTCCAAAGGAGTATTTTTAATATATCTTAAAAAGGCCGCACTGCCCCCTAATCTTTTAGAGACAAAAACTAAATCACCTTCTTTTGCTCCACTTCTTAAAAGTGGCAAATTTGTTTCCCCTGTTAGGGCTAAATTAAAAAAATAGAAAGGGCTTTTTACTGTGTCTCCGCCAATTAATCGGGCTTTATATTTTTTAAGCAGTTTAGTTAAGGCCTTCATAAAAGGGTCTATCCAGTCCTTTTCAGGGGGTTTAGGAGATCCCATGGTAAGCAAAGCCCATTTAGGTGTTCCTCCCATTGCTGCTATATCACTTAGATTTGAGGCAGCTAATTTATATCCAAGGGAATAAAAATCGGTAAATCTTAAATCAAAATGAATGCCCTCTACCAAGGCATCAGTGGTATAAAGAAAATATTTGTTCTTACTAATTTTAACTACAGAACAATCCTCGTTATGTGCGGCAAATACTGGGTCTTTTTCATATAGAAATTTTTTTAAATATTTAATCCATTCTTTTTCTGTCATTTAGAAAAGCTTTTTAGCTGAGTTCTATTAGTTCCTGTTCGCTAAAGAAAAAGGCTATTTCCCTTTGGGCAGATTCTGGGCTATCTGAGCCATGCACTGTATTTTTTTCTTTATCTAAAGCAAAAAGTTTTCGTATGGTACCTTCTTTAGCTTCCTTAGGATCTGTTGCTCCCATAATTTCTCTAACTCTTTTAATTGCATTTTCTCCTTCAAGCACCATAGCCACAATATGGCCAGAACTCATGTAATTGGTTAAGTCTTCATAAAAAGGACGCTCTTTATGCACTATATAAAAGGCCTTGGCTTGGTCTTTAGAAAGCTTAGTTTTCTTTAAAGCTACTACCTTTAAACCATTTTCTTCAAAAATACTTATTACTTTTCCAATGAGATTCCTTTCTACTCCATCAGGTTTTATCATAACTAAAGTTCTTTCAACCATCCCACTCTCCTCCTTTTTAAATTTCTTTTTTAGTATAACAGACATTCAGAAATTTGCCATTTAACTTTATAACTTAGAAGATAAGGAGAGGTTAACCTTGCAAATTGGGCAAGAGAAGTTAAATTTTCTTTTAAGACAACTTTTAATATCTAAAGGTCTTGAGGAAAGGAGATCGTAGGCATGCTTAAAGGGAGAGACATTAGAGCAAAGTTTTTAGATTATTTTAGGGAAAGGGGGCATGTGGTTGTTCCAAGTTCTTCATTAATTCCACAGGATGATCCTACCCTTCTTTTTACCAATGCGGGGATGGTGCAATTTAAAAAGGTTTTCTTGGGTGAGGAGATTAGACCGTATAAAAGGGCTGTTAGTTGCCAAAAGTGTATGCGCGCTGGGGGAAAACATAACGATCTTGAAAATGTTGGCTATACTGCAAGACATCATACTTTCTTTGAAATGCTCGGAAATTTCTCCTTTGGAGATTATTTTAAAGAGGAAGCTATTGTTTTTGCTTGGGAATTTATTACAAAGATCCTTGGTATTGCTAAAGAGCGGCTCTATGTAACTGTATTTAAAGAGGATGATGAAGCAGCTCATCTTTGGAAAAAAATAGCTGGTTTATCTGAGGATAGAATAGTTAGATTAGGTGAAAAGGATAATTTTTGGATGATGGGGGATACAGGTCCCTGTGGTCCATGTTCTGAGATAATTTATGATCAAGGGCAGGCTTATTCTTGTGGTAAACCTGATTGTGCCCCAGGCTGTGATTGCGATCGTTTCCTTGAAATCTGGAACCTTGTGTTTATGCAGTACGAGAAAAGAAAAGATGGTACTCTAAGTCCTCTTCCTAAGCCAAGTATTGATACAGGAATGGGCCTTGAGAGAATTTCAGCAGTTATTCAAGGAGTACCTACTAATTTTGAATGCGATCTCTTTTCTGGGCTAAGAAGGGCTTTATCTGAGCTTTCAGGTAGAGATTACAAAGAAAGTAAAGAAATTGAAGTTGCCTTTAGAGTTATTCTTGATCATTTGCGTGCCAGTGTTTTTCTTATTGCAGAAGGGATTATACCTTCCAATGAAGGAAGAGGCTATGTGTTGAGACGGATAATTAGAAGGGCAGAAAGATTTGGGAAAATCTTAGGTTTAAAAGAGCCTTTTTTATATAAATTGATTTCTCCTGTAATAGAAGAATATGGAGATATTTATCCTGAAATTACAAAAAATGCTGAAGTGATTAATAGAGTTTTAAAAATAGAAGAAGAGAAATTTCAGGAGACTTTACTTTTTGGTTTGGAGGTCTTAGAAAGGGAAGTAAAAAAACTGATCGAAAATAACCAAAAAATAATTCCTGGGGAACTAATTTTTAAACTTTATGATACTTATGGTTTTCCTTATGATTTAGTTAGAGACTATGTTTTACCTATGGGACTTGAGCTTGATATGCAAGGTTTTGAAGAGAAGAGAGAGCAAGCAAGAGAAGAAAGTAGAAAATCTTGGAAGGGAGCTCTGGAAAAGGTTCCAGAAGAGATAAAAAACCTTGTTCAAGAGGGTATACAAACTCTTTTTGTTGGATATGAAGTAGACAAAGCTATTGGTGAAATATTAGTTTTTAATGAGGGGATCTTAGTAACTAATATCACACCTTTTTATCCTCAAGGGGGAGGACAGGTTGCAGACATAGGTTGGATAGAAGGGGAAAAGGGTAGGGCAAAAGTGATAGATGTTCAAAAAGTAGGTGAGGTAATTTATCATAAAATTGAGATGACTGAGGGCACTTTTGCCATTGGTGAAAAGGTAGAATTAAAAATCGATAAGAAAAGAAGGGCTCATATTGCACGGCATCACACAGCTACCCATCTTTTACATGCAGCTCTTAGAAAAGTTCTCGGATCACATGTGAGACAAGCTGGTTCTTTGGTTGAAGAAAATAGACTTCGTTTTGATTTTACACATTTTCAAGGGTTAACTAAAGAAGAAACTCTTGAAATAGAAAGATTAGTTAATAATTGGATTCTTGCAAATTATCCTGTTGAAATCTTTTGGATGAAAAAGGAAGAAGCAGAAAAATTAGGGGCACTTGCCTTTTTTGAAGAAAAATATGGTGACATCGTAAGAGTGATTAAAATTAATGATATTTCTTGCGAACTCTGTGGTGGCACTCATGTTAAAGCTACTGGAGAAATTGGTCTTTTTAAAATTTTAAATGAAAGTAGTGTGGCCAGTGGAATTAGAAGAATCGAGGCTATAGCTGGTGAAAAAGTCTATCAATATCTTAATGAATTAGAAAGGCAAATGGAAAAGCTTGCACTATTACTGAAATCTTCTCCTAAGGATCTGGAAAGGCGCTTAAAATCGCTTTTAGAAGAAATAGAAAGACTACAAAGAGAAATCAAAACTTTAAAGACAAAAGATTTTAAAAAAGAACTTGATGAAAAACTAAAGGAAGTTGAAAAAGTTGGAGAAATAAATTTGCTTGTAACCTCTTTTAAAACAGATAGGATGGAAGAATTAAGGGAAAGAGGAGATTTTTTCAAGGAAAAATTAGGTAATGGGTTAATCTTCCTTATTGGAGAGAGAGAAGGAGATCAACTTTTAGTTGCTATGGTTACTAAAGCACTTAGCCAAAAATATTCTGCTAATGAACTTTTTAAGAGGCTCTCCCAGGAACTTGAGCTTAAGGGAGGAGGAAGGCCAGAATTAGCTCAGGGAACCTTTAAGAAAAGATTAACTCTCAAAGAGATAAAAGAAAAAATTATGGAGGTAATTAAAAATTATGGCTAAGAATAGGGTAAGAATTGAAGTTTTTATGAACCTTAGTTGTAAGACTGAGGAACAACTTAGAGAAAATTTGCAAAGGGCTTTGCAACTTGAAGGAATTGAGGCTGAGCTTACCTTTTCACGCCTCACAGAAGAAGAGGCAGATAAATTAGGTTTAAGGGGATCTCCTACTATTCTGATCAATGGAGAAGAATTTCAACCAGTTTCACAAAAAGGTTTTACATGAAGGCTTTTTATAGATGAGTCAGGTAGACTAATCCCTGTCCCTTCAGTTGCTATGTTGAGGCATAAACTAAAAGAGTTTATCTCTTAAAAAATTTTTTGGGTGTTAGATACTCAAAATAATAAACAGGCTCAGATATATGGGCTATTACTTTTAACAAAAAATATCTATCAGGCTCTTCTAAAAGTTTTTTTCTCAAAGGTAAACTTACCCCGTGGGAATCCTCTACAAGATTATAAAAATAAGAATCTATTCCAAAAAAACCATCTATTAGATGGGCTACTGTATGAAAAAGTTTACTTAAATAGCCTTGAGGAATCTTTTCTATATCTTCAAAAGTTAAGAGTGAACCCTCCCTTTTTAGTTCAGATAAATAACTCCTTAAAATTTTTCTATTCTCCTCTAAAGCTTTTTCTAAATCTTCCTCAAAATTTTTCTCCTTAGCTGAAGAAATAAGTTTTGTATCTATAGTAAAATTGTCATAGTTTACTAATTGATATTTTTCCAAAAAGTTTTTTACCTTTTCTATGGCTTCTTTAGAATCTTTTCCTTCTACCAGAAAGAGGTGCGTAAAGGCTTGTATACTCATTAGTTCTCAGTTATTATATATTTATGTTTTTAACTTTGCAATGGATTGAAATGGTTTTTCAATTTTATCAAAAAAAAGGTTTTTTAATGTTAAAAGATAAAAGTATTCAATTTACTCCTAAGTTGTTTTTTGCCACATTACTTCAAATTTATATTTTACCTTTTTGGGAAAAGGTGGCTCTTAATTTTTTTCCTAACTTAAGTGAGGAAGAGCGTTCTCTTATAGAAAAGGGTTTTTCCTATCTTTTAGCACAAGATCTTTTGTCGGTTGAGTTTTCACAGTGGTATAGAGAACATCTTCTTGGAAGAGATTACTCTTTGAAGGTGTATATGGAATTGGCTTTAGAGTTTTTAAAACTTAAAGAACAAATCAGGAAACAGATCCAAATTCCCCTTTTAGATGAGTTAAAAAAACTTTGTATGGAGCTTGAAGGAAATTTAGAAGAAGGTAAGGAAATTTCAGAGGGGGTGGTAAGGAAATTACGAAGAATATATAAGTTTTTTAAAATAGTGGAAAGGTTATTTCCTTCTCAAATAACTTCCTTAGTTGAAAGGTCCGAAGATTTACTTTTAAAACTAAATAGCAGAATAATAAAAGATGAAGATTTAGAGTTTGAAAATAGAGAAGAGATAGAAAGGATTTTTGAAGAAGAACTTCAAAAATTATCTGAGAGGGTTAAAATTTAGAGGGAGGGGAGAGGCAGTGGAAATTAGAGAAAAGGTAAAGGAGATTATAAAAAGATTGAAAGGGCTTTATCCAAATACGAAAATTGCTTTAAATTTTGAAAATCCTTTACAGTTACTTATTGCCACTATTTTATCTGCGCAATGTACGGATGAAAGGGTAAATAAGGTAACACCTGAGCTTTTTAAAAAATATCCTAATGCTAAGGCCTTTGCTAATGCTTCATTAGATGAGCTTGCTCAGGATATAAAAAGCACAGGTTTTTATCAACAAAAGGCTAAGTACATAAAAGAAACATGTCAGATTTTGGTTAACAAATATGGGGGAGAGGTTCCCAGGACAATGGAAGAGTTGCTTGAGCTGCCTGGAGTTGCTAGGAAGACAGCAAATATTGTCTTAGCTAATGCTTATGGGATTGTAGAAGGTATTGCAGTGGATACTCATGTTTCTCGTCTTTCTCAAAGGTTAGGTTTAGTAAAATCCAAAAATCCTGAAAAAATAGAAAAGGAACTTTTAGATATTGTACCTAAGGAGGAGTGGTTTATTTTTACTCTTATTTTTAAGGCTCATGGCAGAAATATTTTTTTATGGAGAAAAACAAAATTCGAATAATTTTGCCATAATGAGCTTTGGAAAGATTTCCTAACCCAAAATTGATCCCGTAATTTTTCAAATTGGTCCTCTTCAATTTCGGTGGTATGGCCTAATGTATGTGATAAGTTTTTTTCTTTCCCTTTTTTTGTGTCGGTATCAATTAAAAGAGCGAGGCAAAAAAGAGCTTTATCCCTTACTTGAAAATTTGCTTTTTTACAGTTTTTTAGGGCTTATTTTGGGGGCAAGACTTGGTTTTTGTTTTTTTTACTATCCCGATTATTTTCTCACCCATCCCTG
>JBKBMM010000026.1:0-11341 GCA_046295835.1 Caldimicrobium sp. | reverse complement strand
GAAGGTACACTTAGTTATTTTCTCTATTTACTTCATTATCCTGTAGAATTAGGCCTCTCTATTGGACTTTTAGCCTATTCTCTTATTTTACTTTCAGCAGTCCCTGGAGTCTTTTTTTATCTTAGGGGTAAATTTAAATAAGCCTCTTGACACCTTAAAAAATAGAAGTTTAATAAAAAAAACCCCGAGAAGGACTTTAAGTAATGTTAAAAATTTTTCGCTCCGAAAGAGGTCTTTTAGTACCTTCTGATAAAATAACTAAACATACTTGGATTTGTATAACCAATCCCACTGAATCTGAAATTCATTACATGGAAACCCGTCTTAAACTCTTCCCTGAATTTTTAAGATATCCTCTGGACGAAGAAGAGAGTCCGCGCTTAGAAAGAGAGGAGCAACAAATCCTCATGATAATAAAAGTGCCTCACCCGGTAAGTTCTGGTCTTTATGTGAAATATGAGACCATACCTATAGGAATTATAATCACAGAAGAAAACATAATTACCATTTGTTTAACTGATCATCCTATATTTGAAGACTTCATTGCCTTTGCTAATAAAAGCAAAACTTTTAATGTGGAAAAACCTGTAACCTTTATTTTAAATTTCTTTCTCTTGGCTACAAATCTCTACATCAAATTTTTAAAACAAATTGATAAAATAATTGAAGAATATGAAGAAGCCCTTTTTAAAGCTTTATCTAATGAAGAATTTTTAAGAATCCTAAGTATTGAAAAAACCCTTACTTATTTTAACAATTCATTACAGGGCAATGATGTGGTTTTAACGAAACTGGGAAGTGGCCGTTATTTAAGACTCACAGAAGAGGAAGCTGAACTCCTGGAAGATGTTCAAATTGAAAATAGACAAGCCTTAGAAATGACAAGAGTTTTTATTTCCATTTTATCTAACACAATGGATGCCTATGCCTCTATTATTAATAACAATGTAAATGTTATTATGAAATTTTTAGCTGGAATGGCAATTATACTTGCTATTCCTAATATGATCTATAGTATGTATGGTATGAATATACCTTTACCTTTTCAAGAATTAGCTCCTCTAAAAAATACTCCATATGCCTTTTACATTGTTAATTTTTTTATTTTATTAATTTGTGGTTTTCTATTTTTCCTTTTAAGAAAAAGGAGATATCTATAAACAAACTCTTATGGACTATATTTCTATTATAATTTTAGGTTTTATTCAAGGAATTACCGAATTTTTACCTATTTCAAGCACAGGCCATTTAGTTTTGATGAATTCCTTTTTTCAATTTTTCAATAATCTTGCCTTTGATGCCTTTATTCATTTAGGTTCTTTTTGCGCTATATTAATTTATTTTTGGAAAGATCTTAAAAAAATCTGGAACTATAAGGCATTAATTTTTATTTCTGCTTTACCTGGTGCCATAGCAGGGCTTACATTAGAACATTTGATAGAAAGTTATTTTCGAACATCTTTTAGTGTGGCTTTTTTTCTTATTTTTATGAGTTTACCTATGTTTTTAGGCGAACGCTTTGGTAAAAAAACCCTTTATATTGAAAACTTAGATTATAAAAGAGCACTTCTAATAGGTCTTTTTCAGAGTTTGGCCTTACTTCCTGGTACCTCAAGGAGTGGAATTACTATTTCAGCAGGTTTACTTTTGGGATTAAAGAGAGAAGAAGCAGCTCGTTTTTCCTTTTTAGCTGGAGCCCCCCTTATTTTAGGAGCAGGCCTCTACGAAGGTATGAAACTTTTTAAAAACCCTACCTTCTCCGTAGATTATATAATGACGGGTTTTCTTTCCTCAGCCCTTTTTAGCTTTCTTGCTATTGCCTTTTTAATTCCCTTTCTTAAAAGGCATACCCTGTATATTTTTATTACCTATAGAATGCTCTTGGCAATTATTATCCTTGGAGTACATTATCTAAAATCTTTTTAAGAGGATCTTATGGATTTCATGGATTTCAATAAACTTACTTTAGAGACAGAAGAACTTACCATTAGAGGTAAGACTTTAAAAATTTGTAGACCTGCCAAACTTGAGGAAATTTTTGAAGGAGATCCCTTTTTAGAGAGTGAAAAATTTCCCCTTTGGTTTAAGATTTGGGAGGCAAGCATAGTTCTTGCGGACTATGTAGCTACGCTTTCACCACCTTTAGAAATTCTTGAAATTGGTGCAGGATTAGGGATTCCAAGTTTGGTAGCCAGTGCCTTTGGACACAAAGTTTTAGCAACTGATATTGAGGAACTACCCCTCAAATTTCTGGAGAAATCTGCTAAGGAAAATGGCCTCTCTATAGAGGTTCAAAAATTGGACCTTCTTAATCCAAAACTTATCAAAAAGTTTGATGTAATCATGGGAGCAGAATTAGTCTTTAAGAAAAAATTTTATGAACCCCTATTAAGTCTTTTTATAAATTATTTAAAACCTGAGGGAACAATTTTGTTAGCCCATTCTTCAGAAAGAAAGGCTTCTCTTATCCCTTTTTTACACCAAGCCCATTCGTTTTTTGAAATTCAAACCAGTATTCGTCGCCTCCGCTCAGAAGAGGAAATTCTTGAAATAATTCTAAATCGTCTTTTACTCAAAAATTGAAGGTAAAAAGTGCCTTAAAACTACTAATTGAAAAACTCTCCGCTATAGAAGACCTATATTATGCCAAAAAGGAGGCTTTAGATATTCTTGCTCATCTTTTAAACATTTCTCCCCTTGAAGTTTATCTCCATTTAGAAGATGAGATTTCTATAAATCAATTGGATAAATATTTAGAAGGACGACTTAAAAGGGTTCCTCTTCCGTATATTTTTAAAAAAGCTTATTTTTGGGGAAGACCTTTTTATATTGAAGAAGGAGTGCTTATCCCTCGACAGGATACGGAACTATTAATTGAAGTATTTCTTGAAAAGGGACCTAAAGATGGTCTTATATTGGAATTAGGATGTGGTTCTGGGGTAATCGCCATTACTTTGCTTTTAGAATGTCCTAATTTAAAAATTATTGCAGTTGAAGTATCTCAAAAGGCCTTAGAGATAACCAAACTTAATGCCATCCATTATAATGTGCTTAATCGTCTTTATTTAGTCAGAGGCAATTGGTTATCTCCATTAAAGAAAGGGCCTCTCTTTCAAGTTATTATTTCCAATCCGCCTTATATTTCCGAAGAAGAATGGGAAGAACTTGATATAGAAGTAAAACTTTATGAGCCAAAAATTGCCTTAGTTGCAGGAATTGAAGGCACAGAATTTCAAGAAAGCCTATTAAAAGAAGGTGAAAATTATCTTGCTAAGGATGGTTTTATTCTTTTTGAAATGGGTTATAATCAATCATCAAAAATTAAAGAATTAGCTAAGTTTTATGAATGGGATTTTACCATTTATCGAGATTTACAAAATTTTGAAAGGGTGGCTCTCCTATGGAAGAAAAAAAGCACTATATAATTAGAGGTGGAAAACCCCTTAAGGGAAAGATAAAAGTCAGAGGAGCAAAAAATGCTGTGCTTCCTGCACTTGCCTGTACTCTTCTTGCAAGAGGAGAATATGTCTTTAAAAATGTCCCTAATGTAAGAGATGTCCTATGTATGTTAAAAATTCTTGAACATTTAGGAGCTACATATTCTTTTAAAGAATCTACAATAAAGATAAACACTTCCAATATTAGAACAACACAAATTCCTTATGAACTTGCTTCACAAATAAGGGCTTCTATTCTTTTTCTTGGTCCCTTAGTTGCCTCCTTTGGAGAAGCAGTAGTACCTCTTCCTGGTGGGTGTGCCATAGGTAAAAGGCCGGTTAATTTTCATGAGAAGGGTCTTTCTCTTCTTTCTGCTGAAATAACCTTAGATCATGGAAATCTTGTGGCAAAAGCTAAAAAATTAAAGGGAACTGAAATTATGCTTGATTTCCCCTCTGTTACCGCTACAGAAAATTTGCTTATGGCTGCAAGTTTGGCTGAAGGTGAAAGTGTTATTAAAAATGCTGCAAAGGAACCAGAGGTTGTTTTTTTGGCAGAAATGCTCACAAAAATGGGGGCAGAAATTAAAGGTGCTGGAGAAGATACCATTTACATTAAGGGTAAAAAAAGACTGAAACCTGTTAAAATGGAAATCATACCTGATAGAATTGAAGGAGGCACTTTTTTAATCCTATCAGCCTTATTTCCAGAGAACGAAGTCATAGTGGAAAATTTGCCTATAAACTATTTAGAAACTCCCCTCCTTAAATTGAAGGAAATGGGTGTAAGAGTAGAAAAAGTAAGTAATTCTGTATTCATGGCGAAGAGAGAAAAAATCAAACCCATAGAGATTATTACAGCCCCATATCCTGGTTTTGCTACTGATTTGCAACCACTTTTTTGTGTACTGCTTACTCAAGCAGAGGGGATTTCCCTTATTAAAGAAAATCTTTTTGAAAATCGCTTTCTCTATGCTTTGGAATTAAATCGTTTAGGTGCTAAAATTACTATTGAAGAAAAAACAGCTATTATTACTGGACCAACTCCTTTAACAGGCTCCCCTGTTAAGGCTACAGACTTAAGAGGTGGGGCAGCCTTAGTTTTAGCAGGTCTCTTAGCTGAAAACACTACCACCATTTACAATGCAGAACTTATTGAAAGAGGATACGAAGATCTCCCAAAAAGGATTAAATCCTTAGGGGGTGATATAGAGGTAAGATGAATTTTCTCCCTAAAAACAAAGGTCATTTAAGAGAAATTTTAGGACAAAAAAGTGCTATTACCCTTCTTTATAATGCAATTGAAAGGGGAAAAATTGCTCATTCTTATATCTTTTATGGTCCTAAAGGTGTGGGTAAAAAGAGTACTGCTATAGCCTTTCTTTACCATCTCTTTTGTCAGATAAATTCACTTGACCCTTGTGGGGCATGTCTTTCCTGTAAAAAAATAGAAAGGGACAATCATCCTGATATTTACAAAATTTCCCCAGAAATAAAGGATATAAAAATTGATATGGTTAGGTCTGTAGAACGTTTTTTACGCACTGGCCCTTTGGAGGGTCCCTATAAGGTAATACTTCTTGAAGAAGCAGAAAAGCTTAATCCAGAAGCAGGAAATGCCCTTTTAAAATCCTTAGAAGAGCCTCCCCGTTACGCCATATTTATTCTCATTACAGAACATCTGAATCAAATTTTACCTACAATAGTTTCACGTTCCCAAGTTGTAAGATTTCGTCCCCTTTCACAAAAGGTTATTAAAGAATATTTAACCAATTCTCTAAGATTTGAAGAGGACTTTGCTCAAACTTTGGCAGAACTTTCTCAAGGAAGCTTAAAAAGAGCCCTGGATATAGCAGATAGCGGAGTCTTAGAAGAACTAAATGCCTTTATAAAGGCTTCTTTAGAGAAAAATCTTTCTCAAAAACTAAAAGTAATTGAAAAACTGGCTAAGTTAGATAAAGAGAGGCTTGAACTTTTCCTCTATCTTTTAGCTTTATGGATTTGGTCTTCCTATTTAAAAAGGAAAACTGAAAATTTCTATCCCAAAGCCCTCCCTGAAGTTATCTTTCAAGGTGATCCTTTGAGACTTTTTTCCATTATAACCCGTGCAAATCAGGCATTAGAATCACTGCTTAATAAAGAATTAACACTCCTCATGCTATCCCAAAAATTATTTGAATCACAGGAAACCAACTCTTAATAATTCACCCTTTCTAATCCCATAACAAATATAGCCTCTAATCGGCATATGAAATATGTAAATTAGGAGGGTAACTGAAATTAAAGAAAAAACCAAATAGAAAAGAAGAGATAAAGCAATAAATAGGCAAGTAACAAAAGATCTATAAATTTTGCTCCTTTAGGAACAAAGGAATAAAGGGTAAGGAAAGGGAAGGGTAAAAGGAGCCAGGAAAAAACCATGGGTGGAGGAAAAAGTTTTAACATCTCCTGAGCCCCAACAAAAAACCAAGGGCCCCTTGCAACAAGACCTTGATAGGATTTTAAGGGAAAATCCAAAAATAAAGGCAAAAGACCAAGTGTTAAAAAATAGGGAAGATTTTTCCATCTAAAGAGGGCTGTTATTTTAAAATGCCATAAAAAAAGCCCAAGGGCTAAAAAAAAGGAAAGAAAAATATGCCAATTGTATACTCGCCAAAGCCCAATTTGAGAGATTGCAAAGAATATTCTGTTCAAAATTTCACCTAAATAGGGAAGAGATAGAAACAAATTTTCCGCAATACTTCCCGCTAATTCGCCTATTTCATCACCTCTTAATAAATATCCAGTAAAGGTAATATAAAGAAGCGCAAAAAAAGACAATACCAAAAAAAACCATCCCTTTTTTCCCTTTAGAAGATAAAATTTTTTATATACACTATCTATAAGATGAAGAAATAGCCCTATTAAAGCTATCTGTGAGGACATATAATGAAGACCTCTCCAATATTTGCCAAAGGGCACAAAACTTTCAATTTTTAGGGTGCTCACAAGGGGTTGGGTATAATAGTAATGATAACTTAAGATAATTCCAGAAATAAGGGCAAGGAGAAAGGATGCAGAGGTTAACCAAGCTATAGAAAGATTGATAAATTTCTTATGAGATCTCAATACTTAGTCCTTCTTCTCTGATTTCAAAGGGCAGTTTTTTCAAATCCTTTTTAGCAGGACCTTCTAAATACTTCCCCAAAAGATTAAATTTACTTTGATGACAGGGACAAAGGATTATTTCTCTTTCAGGATCATAATTCAATTTACAACCAAGATGAGGACACCTTCGGGAATATACAGAAAGAGTTGCTCCTTTTCTCACCAAAATAATCTCCTCATAAAGATGTAAATCCTTGATTTTTTCTAATTCTCCCTTAGAGATAAAAATTTTTTTGGGAGAGGGCTTAGAGAGAAAGCTAAGGGTTCTTAAACTTACTATGCCTAAAAAACCAAGAAAGGTTAAGCCTATGACTTTGAAAAATTCTCTCCTTTTCAAAGTTTTTCCTCTTTTAAAAAGGGTGACAATTCATTTAAAGCCTTTTTGATGAGTTCTTCTAAGGAATCTTCTTCATGAAAGACCTTAAAAAGGGCTTCTTCTATTTCTTTCTTGTGAAAACCAAGGGAGAGCAAACACTCCTTAGCCTCAGAGAGAATTCGCTCCTTTTCTAAAGGCAAAGTTAAGCCCTTTCTGCTCAACTTGCCAAAGAGATTCTTTAGTTCAATAAAGAGTTTTTCTGCTCTTTTATAGCCAATTCCAGGAACCTTTGAGAGCTCTGCAATCTTTCTTTCTTCTACAATCCTTCTTAAGGTTTCAGGCGTAAATACAGAAAGAATATTAAGTGCAAGGGTTGGACCAATTTTAGAGAGGGCATTTAAGCGAAGGAATAATTCCCGCTCTTCCCTTTCTAAAAAACCATAAAGTTCAAGGATTTCATTCTTTTTCACATAGGTTACAACATAAATCTCAATCTCCTTTCCCAAAAAATTTTCCTTTAATAGCCCTAACAAATTAAAAGGAATAAAAATTTCCCAGGTTATAGCACCAGAAGTTAACATAATTTTATTTGGTGGATAAGCCCCCTCTAAAATACCTCTTAGTTTATAAAACATAAAAGTTCCTCCATAAAAATTAAAGCACCTTCAATTCCATGGCACATACTAAAGCTAAAGCCAAGGCATCAACCATATGATTATCTCGCACCTTATCTAAATTATACCCTCCAAAAAGAGTCTTTAAAAAACTGTAAACCTCATTTTTTGAGGCCTTCCCATGATTACATAAAAAACTTTTCCAATAGGAGGGATAATAAATCTTCAAAGGTATATTTTTTTCTTCTGCCAAAAGAAGTACCATCCCTTGAGCTTGAAAAATTCTTGCTGTTGTATAAGGGTTTGCTTTAGCAAGTGGCTCTTCTATGGCTATATATTCTGGTTCAATATTTTCTAAAAGCTTTTTTAAATGGGAATATAGATAATAAAGTCTCTTTTCTAAAGGGTCCTTATTTTTGGTCTTTAGAGTAATACTTTCTAATATTTGACACTTCCCCTTATCTACTTCTATGAGCACACATCCCAGATTCAATAGACCAGGATCTACTCCTAAGATTTTCATAATCCTATCCTCATTCCATCATAAGCAGCAAGAATTCTTAAATTAAGCTCTTGAGAAAGACTTTGAGCTACTTTAGAAGGATTAGCCTTCAGCATAGTCATCCCAAAATGGGTTAAGATAGTTAATTCAGGTCTGAGTATTTGCAAAAGCTTTTTTACTTCAGGAACTGAAAGATGCAAAACCCCTTCTTTTGGTTCAAAGCGCACCACATTTATAATTAAATAAGTACAATCTCTATATTCCTCCACTAATTCATCAAAATAGGCTGTATCAAATAGAAACCCCAGCTTTTGCTGTGCTTCTAACTCAAAAATAAATCCATAAATTTCTGCCTCATGTTTTAACTTACAAGTAGTAGAAAAACTAAAGGGCCCTGAATTATAAAATAACTTTTCCTTTAAAAAGACTATTTCTTTTAAGTTATTTTGAAGATAAGGCAGTAAGAGCCCTTCTTTTATTACCTCTTCTGGGAGAAAAAGTCTACCCCTTTTTTTAAATCCCCCTTCTGTAAGGGCATCAACAATAATATTTAAATCTGCTGAGTGGTCTAAGTGTTTATGAGAAACTAAGAGAGTAGATATTTTTTCAAGGGGAATTTTATGTTTAGCTAAATAAACTAAAGACCCTGGGCCTGGATCCATGAGTAAAAATTCTGAATTAGATTTAAGTAGCAGACCTCCTGAAGCCCTTAATTGTTTTGCCACTACATACCGGGCTCCTGCTGTACCAAGAAAAAGTATTTCTAACATATATTAATTTTAACTCAGAAACCTTTATCTGACTATATAAGAATAAAAAAGGGGGGAAGATATCCCCCCTTATTGCAAATTTATTAGGACTATAAAGGAGACTACTTTTTAGTTTTCACTATGCCTCTGGTAAATCTTCCACCAATTAAAGCAGGATCATCTGGATATCCTAAAGCTTTCCAATTTAATCTTTGCTTAAAATGACAATCGTTACAAGTAAGAGCCATCTCTTTAGGAGCCACCTCATGTTTAGCCGCTATGTAGTAATTAGTTTGTATAAAATCAAAATTTCCACTAAAGGGTAATCCTGATTCTTGTGCACCAATTTTAAGAGCTTTATCCCAGTTGTAATCACTCCAGAGTGATTTCCAAACTCTAAATACTAAGAGATGCTTGTAAAGTGTATCGTAGGGCTGTTTTCCCACATGAACTTTAAAGGGATAAATTTTTGCATTAGGATCCTTTATATCACCCATGGGTTTATTTAAATCAAGGCCTTGCTTAGGATCCTTAATCTTATCTCCCATGATATATCTATTAACTTTACCATTATACCATAAATAGGTGGGAATCACATTTTCGCCCCATTTAAATAATCCCTTGTGTTTGGCAAAAACTTCTCTTCCAAATTCTTTCTTTTCCTCTAATTCTTTCATATCCTTTCCAACATAACTCCAATCCCAAAAGAGCTTTGTAGCAATTCCACCTCTGGCAATGGCAGGTATATGACATGTTTCACAAGCTACACTTTTAAGATGTTTATTAATCATTTTTCCGGAAGGAGAATTAGCATGTATATCCCCGGTATGACAATCAGTACAAGCAACCCTCTCAGTGAAGGTAGCTAACATAGTGGAAGCACCAGCTATCTTATGATCTTTGGTTCTATGACAATCTTGACAGCTCATATCAGCACCACCCATATGTACATCTATCTCTTTAGAAATTTTTCCACCCATCTTACTATAAAGCCCACCATGCTTCACATTATCACCGCCGCCTCCAGCAAAATGACACCATCCACAATTAAATCTCTGAGGTTTACCTATTTTTGAAGCTGCCTTTGTCAAAACTTCTGGTGCTACTTTACCTCCAGGCTTTTTATTTTTAAAATACTCCTTCTCCTGAGTATGGCAGACTAAACAATCAATGTCTTTGGGATTACACTCTAAACATTTTGCGTGTTCACTAACATATCCTGCATGACACCTACCACAAAATTCAAAATTTCCTCCCATGGGATTAACACAGAAATTATTAAACATATTTATCTTACCCCATTCTTTCTTAGCATTGGCTGGATTTTGAAATTTGCCAATTAACACCGGTTTTCCCATCCATTTCCAATGGGAGGTTTGCATAAAATCTTTTGCCTGCTTTTCGTGACATTGTAAACATAAACCTGTTACTTCCTGTCCAGAGGTAAAATTTCCTCTAATTACCTGGGAATGATCAAAAGCTGAGAAGCCTTTTGTTGTTGCTAAAAGAAGAAAAAAAGAAGAAACACCCAAGGAGAATTTCCTAAATTTATTCTCTCTCTTTGGCATACAACCCCCTCCTTATATTTTTTTAATATTCTAAATAAATTCTTAACAAAAAACAAGAACAAAAAAATATAATTATCTATACTTATGGGTAAGTTTTAAAACTTTTTTTTAAATTAAGGTTTTTTTTATAAAATTTGTTAAATTTTTGTATGTATCAAGAAAATCTTGAAAGAAGGCGAGATTAATGTTATATTTTTGTAAAAATAAAAATTTAAATAGTGGGGGCAGGAATGGCAGGGCACTCCCATTGGGCTCAAATAAAAAGGAAGAAAGCTGCACAGGATGCCAAAAAGGGCCAACTTTTTACTAAGCTCATTCGTGAAATTATAGTTGCAGTGCGTCAAGGTGGAAGTGGAGACCCTGAAATGAATCCTCGTCTAAGAACAGCCATTCAAGCAGCACGGGCAGTTAATATGCCTAAAGAAAATATTGAAAGAGCCATTAAAAAAGCTTTAGGCCTTGAAGAGGGAACCCAATATGAGGAAGTTGTTTTTGAAGGATATGGACCTGGTGGAGTTGCCATCCTTGTTAATACCATTACAGATAATAGAAAAAGAACGGTTTCTGAGCTAAGGCATCTCTTTAATAAACATGGGGGAAACTTAGCTGAACCCGGAGCTGTAGCTTGGGTTTTTGAACAAAAGGGCCTTATTGTAGTGCCAAGAAAAGAGGAAGAAAAAGTTTTAGAAATTGCCATTGATAATGGGGCAGAGGACACCAAAGAATATGAAAGTGAAATAGAGATTATTACTGCTCCTCAAGATTATGAAAAAGTCAAAGGGGCCTTAGAGGAGGCTGGAATTGAAATAATTTCCGCTAAGGTCACCATGGTTCCAAAAACTTTAGTCCCTGTTACAGAGGAAAGTACAGCCCAAAGTCTCCTCAAACTTATGGAATCCTTGGAAGATTTGGATGATGTGCAACAAGTTTTTGCCAACTTTGATATACCTGAAAAGATTATGGAATCCCTCAACAAATAATTCTCAGTGTCTTATAAATTAAAAGTTT
>JBKBMM010000025.1:0-11530 GCA_046295835.1 Caldimicrobium sp. | reverse complement strand
AATCACATCTACATTAGGGTATCGCACAATTCCTCTTTCATCTGCATCTGGATGTCCTGGATCATAAACTTCCCTAAAGGGTAAAGGACTATCTTTTATAGCCTCAACTTTAACTTGTTGTAATACAGGATTTTCCTTAGAAAGAGGGATAGCTTTTAAAACAACCTCTTTTGCCCGGTAAGGTCCTCCCTCTAAAGTCCTTGTAACTTGAGCATTAGCTAAATTAGTTGCTGCTACATTTATTCTAACTCTCTGAGCAAGTAATCCACTTTGTGCTACTCGACCAGCATTTAAAAGATTCATCTCTACCTACCTCCTTCAGTAATTATTTCTTTCAATCTTTCTAATTCTTTACTTAAAGCTTGAAGGGTACTTTCATAGAGGAGCTGGTTTTCCGTAAGATTAACCATCTCTTCTTCCAAACTCACATTGTTAGGTGTCCCCAGAGTCAGAGACTCAGAAGTGCGAGTTAAATCCTCAAGAGTTCTCTCCCTAAAAGAAAAATGTCTTTTATCGGTAACTTTTAATTTTCTCTCCTGAGAAAGATACATTTGCATAACCCTTTCAAAGGAGATATCCTTTCTTCTGTATCCAGGAGTATCTACATTGGCAATATTTGAAGAAAGCATCTGATGACGCATGGATCTTAACTTCAAAGAAACTTTTATGGTATCTAAAACCTTTTGGAAACTTCCCCACATCTTAAAATTCCTCCCAAGAAATTAACCCTTTCTCTCTATATTCATTCAGTTTATTTCTAAGGGTTCTAACGGTAATACCTAAAAGTTCAGCTGCCCTACTCTTATTTCCCTTGGTTAATTTCAGTGCCTTTAAAATTGCTTCCCTCTCCATCTCTTCTAAGGACCTAATCTCAGTAAAAATATTATCAAACTCTATGCCAATTTCTCTACCGCTTTCAGGGACTCTCTCCCAATGCTCTACTAAAGGCTCCTTAGAAAAGGACTCCTCAAAGGGATTAGTCAAATATTTGACATCAATATATTCTCTATGGCAAGTGATCACAGCCCTTTCAATCATATTTTTAAGTTCCCTGACATTGCCAGGAAAGGGATACTTTGTGAGAAATTTTTCTGCAGCATCTGTAAACCCCTTAAAATTTTTTCCGTATTCTTTGGAAAATTTTTCCAAGAAATACTTCGCCAGAAATTTGACATCCTCTTTTCTTTCTCTAAGAGGTGGTATTTTTACCGTAATTACATTAATTCTATAAAAGAGATCTGAGCGGAATTTATTTTCTGCTACATCTTTTTCAATGTCCCTGTTTGTGGCAGAAATGAGACGAAAATCCACCTTAATGGGATGATATCCTCCCAATCTATCTACTTCTCCTTCTTGAAGGACTCTTAGGAGTTTGCTTTGAAGATTTAAACTCAATTCCCCTATTTCATCCAAAAAAAGGGTGCCCTGATGAGCTAATTCTATTTTTCCTTTTTTTCTAAAAGTAGCTCCAGAAAAGGCTCCTTTTTCATAACCAAAAAGCTCAGATTCAAGCAAAGTATCTGGGAGTGCAGCACAATTTATGGCAATAAAAGGGCCTTCTCTTCTTGGGCTTTTCTGATGAATATACCTTGCCAAGAGTTCCTTCCCCGTGCCTGATTCACCTATTAAAAGCACAGGCGCTTTAGTTTGAGCAACTTCTTCTAAGGCACCTAAAATTTTTAACATTTTTGGATCACAGGTAAGAAATAAGTCTTCTAAAACTAAGAGGTTTCTCTCCTCTAAAGCTGCAAGAACGGATCTTTCAATTAACTCTAAGGGAGATCTTAAAAGTTTAATATCTTTTACACCTTTCCTAATAAGTTCAATAGCCTTCTCTAAAGAGATTTCTTCAGCAACCAGGATAAGACTAAAAGTCCTTTTCTCTAAAAAACTTTCAATTAGATATGTCTCTTCCTTTTCATTTGAAGCAATTTCATAAACTAAAACCTGAATATCAGGGGATAGGGTTTCTAAATTAAAATTGTTCTTATCAAAAAAGAGAATATTACAACCCTTTTCTTCCAGTGTCTCTTTAAGTAGTTTAATTTCAATAGATTCACCGATTATGCCTATTTTCCCTTGTATATTAATAAACAAGCTTTCTTGCCCTTTCTGAGAGTTTCTGTAGTTTTTCATAAGTTTCAGATATTCTCCCTTCCCAGTTCTTAGTCTCATCTAATTTTCCCCATAAAACCGAGCTTTCCCTGAATTCTCCTTTCCTCTCTAAATGATATGCTTCTAAAAAGAGAAGCTTATCATTTTTGGGAAATTTAGCCTTAGCCTCTCTTAAAAAATCCTCAAAAAATTTTGGGTCATTATCAAAAGTAGCTGTTAGTAAAATCAGATAATCTTCTATCCGAGCTTCATAATTAGGATCTTGTAATAGACTACGAGCAATAGAAAATTTGTTCTGTTCTATAGCTCTTTGAAAAGCTTCATAGAGAAGTTTCTTCTTATAATAAGAAGGAAGTGTAGATCTCAATAAATTATGCAGTTGTTTCATCCCTAAATTGAGATCTTTATCCAAAGCAAAATAAGCTTCTAAATAAAGAGCCTCAGGTTTTTCTTTTAAAGACCCTCCCCATTTTTTCTTCACATAAAGAAAGAGCATTTGAGCTAACTCAGGTTCTGACTTTTCTATAGCAAGAAAGGCTAATTTTAGGTAATAATCAGGCAAAAGCTCAGGGGAAAGGTTTATATTATAGGTAGATAGTAAATAATATAGAGAGGGAGTATAGAGATTATACCTTAAAAACATTGAACCCAGGGCATAATAAAAATCACCACAGTTTAGTCTTTTAAATAGATCCTTTTCTGATTCAGCAATTTTTTGAAGGTCTTGAATTTTTCCCCTTTTGAACCAATCTGGTACTAAATCAAAAGAGGCTTTACAAAAATAATCTCGTGTCTGGTTGTAAAAGAGGCTTTTTTCATACTTCTGAAAAAATTCCTTGGCCTTCTCTCTTACTTTTTCCCACTCTTTTTTATCGAAATATATTTTTATTTCTAAAAAAGAGGCCTCTTCAGCTATCTTTTCCTGAGGATACTTTGTCTTAATCTGAACAATAAATAAAAGCAAATCTTCTATAGTTTTAGGTGGTAAAAGTTCTTTAATAGTTGCCCTTTCATAAACCATTTGATAAAGCCTAAATTTGGATAAAGTGGATTCCTTTGAGGGATCCCACTCTGTAATAATTAGCTGATAATACTTTTTAGCCTTTAAAACCTCTCCCCTTTCAAAATAGGCCTCAGCAAGTTTAAAAAAATAGTCCTTTCCCTTTCTATACTCTCCTGTTAAATTTAAATAGTCAAAAATCCCTTTTTCTGCCTCTTTTAAGAGCCCCTTTTTAAGATAAAAATTAATCTTAGCTTCAAAAATTTCCTTAAAAAGGGAATTAAGAATATTGGGATCTATAGTTTCTCTTTCTTTTTTGGTAATATAGCTTCTAAAGGCTTTTAATTTTTCCCCTAAGATTTCTTTGCAATATCCCTCTTCTAAGGCTAAAAGTTCTCTTAAGGATTCTTTTTCTTTTCCAAGAACATATAAACTTTTAATCTTAATTAAGGTGCCTTCACAGGCAACCTCTGTCCCCCTTCTAAGGCTGATTGCACCTTCTGCCAAAGATAATGCTTTTTCTAAATTTCCAGTAATAAAATAGCTTTTTGCAATAATTAGCATCTCCTCAGGGGAAAGCTGAACCCATGGAGATAATCTCTGATGTAGTCTTACTACTTTTTCATAATCATTATTCTTATAAGCTTCTCTAATTTCTCCAATTAAACTCTCTACATCTTGAGACAAAGGAGTGGCATTAAAGAGAATGCCTCTTAAAACGTCCCTTTTACTTTCTTGCTGCGCCAAGGGATTTTCTAATAAGGTCAAGAAAGCAAGAGTTACTAAAAAAAAGATAAAAATCCTTTTCATACCTCAAAACAATCAAAGTTTATGCCAGATTATACTTTTTTAGTTTTTCTATGAAGGTCGTTCGATTAAGCCCAAGAAGTTTGGCGGCTTTACTTTTCACTCCCGCTGAAAGTTCTAAGGCCCTTTTAAGATAAAAGAGCTCAACTTCCCTTAAAAGTTCCTGTAAGGCTATTTTTTCTTTTTCCAAATCAGGAAGACTTAGATATTTTAAAGTAAAGAACTTTCGGTTTTCGATAAGTTCCCCTTTTTCGGTCTCCTCATCATGTTTAATTTCCAGATCTTGTTTTTCATGAGCAATTTTATCTTTTATTGAGTTAGGTAAATCCTCTAACGATAAAGTGTCTTTATCTGAGAGGATTATCATCCTTTCTAAAACATTCTCAAATTCCCTTATATTGCCAGGCCAGGGATAAAGAGTAAAGGCTTGAATAACCTCCTCTGATAATTTCTTTGGTGGCAGACCTTCCCTTTCACAAATCTTTTTAACAAGAAATTCTGCTAAAAGAGGCAAATCTTCTATTCTCTCTCTTAAAGGTGGAAGCTTAAGAGGAATTACATTCAATCTAAAATATAAATCTTCTCTAAATTTACCAGCCTTAACTAAGGCCTCTAAATCCTGATTTGTAGCCGCAAGAAGACGTGTATTAACTTTAATAGGTCTTTCTCCTCCTAATCGTTCAATTTCTTTATCTTGGATGGCTCTTAAAAGTTTTGCCTGAAGTTTTAAGGGGAGATCACCTATTTCGTCTAAAAAAAGCGTCCCATCTTTAGCTAATTCAAATTTACCAGGTTTAGATTTTATTGCTCCTGTAAAGGCTCCTTTTTCAAAACCAAAAAGCTCTGCCTCTAAGAGTTCCTCAGGAATAGCAGCACAATTAACTGCCACAAAAGCACCTTTTCTTCCACTGGCATAATGTATATATTTGGCTATAACCTCCTTTCCAGTCCCTGATTCACCTAAAAGAAGAATAGTACTAGAGGATGGAGCTACCTTCTTAGCAATCTCTAATACCTCTTGCATGCAAGGATTTCGGGTTTCAAGAAGGTAGCTCATTAAAATTGAATTATATCATCTTTTTGACAGATGTCAAAATTTTGATACTACTATTTCATGGCAGCCCCAGCTACTGTGCCAAGCACAGAAATAGGTACTTGCTCTTCTACTCCCTTAGCAGCTCTATTTACACTTTTTAAAGTCCTTTTAGCTTCAGTATATAGTGATTCATCTTTTAAAAGTTTTCCCAAGGTGCCTTCTCCTTTTTCAATTTTGACTAAGATTTTATCCAAATTTTGGGCAGCATTTTTTAAATCCTTAGAAAGTACTCTTAAATCTTTATAAAGCTCATCCTCATTAATAAGTTTCCCAAGAGTGCCTTCACCTTTCTCAAGTTTTTTTGAAACCTTTTCTAAATTATTAGCAGTATTTCTTAAGGTAATATACAAAGATTCATCTTTTATTAACTTTCCAAGGGTCCCTTCACCCCTTTCAATTTCTTGGGCAATCTTTTTTAAACTTTGTGAAGTAGCCGAAAGATCATTATAAAGTTTATCATCAGTAATAAGTTTACCCAGGGTTCCCTTTCCCTTTTCCACCTTATCAGCAATTTTTTTGAAACTCTCAGAGGCATCCCTGATATTAGCAATTAAAATTTTTAGATTTTCCTTACCTTCTTGGGAGCCTAAAATTTCCTTTAATCCTTCTACAGTTGGCCCAATACTGGCAAGAATTTGGTCAAGGTCAACAGGGCTTTCTGTCTTAACAATAGTTGCCCCTTCTGAAAGATATGCTTGTGCTGAGCCTGGCCTAATCTCAATAAACTTATCTCCCAATACTCCAAAAGTACGCACAACGGCACTTGCATCTTCCTGAATTTTATATTTTTTGTAAATCAACAATTCCACCTTAGCCTTCCCCTCTGGAGTAAGTGTAATTTCTCCTACCTTTCCAACAGGAACCCCTGCCATTTCTACCTTTGCACCTTTAATTAGTCCGGAGACACTTTCAAAGACCGCATAAATTTTATAGCTATCCTTAGGTGCAAAGGCCTCTTGAGCCAACTTTACTGTCAGATAAAGCAAGGCCAAAATACCAAGAAAGACAAAAATCCCTACTTTAATTTCTGTTCCTCCTCTGGTTGCCATGGTTATACCTCCTACTTGTTTTCTAAGAACACACTTTCTAAAAATTTTTGTACATAGGGATGAGTAGAAACCTTAATTTTTTCAGGAGGTCCCTCTTCGACAATTATACCTTCATGCAAAAAGGCGATATTATCTGCATATTTGAAAGCCAAAATAAGATCATGACTAATAACAACACAAGTTAGACCATAACTTTCTTTAATTCTTTTTATTAAATCCATAATAGTGATTTGAAGAATTGGATCAAGACCAGTTGTGGGCTCATCAAAAAGGATTACCTGAGGGCTAAGGGCTAAGGTTCTTGCAAGAGCAGCCCTTTTTCGCATTCCCCCTGACAATTCTGAAGGATATTTATTCTTAGCAGGTAGCAGCTCCACTGCTGAAAGGAGCTCTTCAACCTTACTTTCCATCTCTTTTTTTGAAAGTTTTGTGTGTTCCTTTAAAGGAAAGGCTACATTTTCTGCTACCGTCATCGAGTCAAATAAAGCTCCCTCCTGAAAGAGTAACCCTATTTTCTTTCTAACCTTCTGAAGTTGCCCCTCTGTAAGCTTTGTAATATCTTGATTTTCAAACCAAATCTCACCCTCATCAGGCTTTAAAAGACCTACAATATGTTTAAGTAGAACACTCTTACCGGTTCCACTACCACCCATTATAAAAGTAATCTCTTCAGAAGGGATAGATAGATTGACCCCCTTTAAAACCTGAAAGGAATTAAAACTCTTTTTTAGCCCTTTAATCTTTATTATTTCCATCTAAAGTACCTTTAAAAAAATATCGTTGTTAAAATATAATCAGAAACCAAGATTCCTACAGAAGAAATAACTACTGCCTCTGTGGTTGCTCTTCCCACACCTTCTGCTCCACCTGAGGCAAAATAACCTTTATACCCACACACGGCTACTATAAAAGCACCGAAAAAGATCGATTTATAGATACCACTCATAATATCAACAAGTTCAACCATATCTTCCATTCTGGCAATAAAAATCCCATGATCAATTCCGAGTACCAAAACCCCTATAACATATCCTCCAGCAATACCAATTAAATCTGCAATCGCAGTAAGTAACGGTAAAACCACCATAGCCGCCCAAATTCTGGGAGTTATAAGATACTGCACAGGATTTACTGCCATTATCTTAAGGGCATCAATTTGGTCAGTTATACGCATACTTCCAAGCTCTGCAGTAATAGCAGATCCTGCCCTAGCAACTACCATAATAGCCGTTAAAACTGGGCCAAGTTCTCTTGTAAGAGTTAAAGCCACCACCCCACCTAATACACTTTGCCCTCCAAATTTAACTAAGGCATGATGAACTTGATAAGCCGTAACCATACCAGAAAAAAGGGCAGTTAAAAATACCACTAACCAGGATTTTACCCCAATAAATTCCATATGCTTTATGAATAACCTAAATCTCAAAGGTGGTATGAAGGTATATAAAAATCCTTGCCAAAAAAAGAGAAATATGCCACCTGAATCCTTAAGAAGCTTTAAAAATCCTTGACCTAAGTAAAAAAGGGGCCTCATTCTAAGATAGCTCCATATGAGGCTGATTTTACCAATGTATAATATTTTTTCAAGACTCCTGATAATTTTTTCCTAACTGGTTTCCATTTTTGTCTTCTTTTACTTAGTTCTTCTTCAGCAACTTTTAGTTCTAATTTCCTTTGAGGTATATCAATTTCAATAAGATCACCATCTTCAATTAAGGCAATGGGACCACCTTCAGCTGCTTCTGGGGATACATGTCCAATACAAGCTCCTTGAGTACCTCCACTAAAACGCCCATCAGTTATAAGGGCAACACTTTTGCCTAAGCCCATCCCTATAATTGCAGAGGTGGGAGAAAGCATTTCTCTCATGCCAGGACCACCCTTTGGCCCCTCATATCTTATTACCACAACATCCCCCTCTTTAATTTTTCTGTTTAAAATAGCCTCATAAGCCTCCTCTTCTGAATTATAAACCCGAGCAGGTCCTGTATGCCTTAACATTTCAGGTACTACAGCACTGGTTTTAACCACTGCCCCTTCTGGAGCAAGGTTGCCATAAAGAATGGCAATTCCCCCCTCAGTACTATAGGGATTTTCAACAGGTCTTATGACCTCTAAATTCTTATTTATTGCCTTGGAAATTATTTCCTCTACAGTAAAACCTGAAACAGTTTTACAAGAAAGATCAATTACACCTATTTTTGCAAGTTCTTTTAAAACCGCTGGAATTCCCCCTGCATGATGAAGATCTACCACGCTATGTGGGCCAGCAGGAATAAGTTTGGCTAAAACAGGAGTCTTACGAGAAATCTCATCAAATACTTTAAGATCCAAAGGTATTTTGGCCTCTTTAGCTATAGCTGTGAGATGTAAAACTGTATTGGTAGAACATCCTAAAGCCATATCAACAGCTATAGCATTTTTGAAGGAGGCTTCATTAATAAGCTTTCTTGGGGTCAAGCCCCTTTTTACTAATTGAACAATCCTTTTACCTGTCTCTTTAGCTAAACGAATTCTCTCTGAGTAAACTGCTGGAATTGTTCCATTTCCAGGCAAGGCAAGCCCTAAGGCTTCTGTAAGACAATTCATAGAATTTGCCGTAAACATACCTGCACAGGATCCACAAGTAGGGCAAGCACAGGCTTCCAATTCACTTAATTCTTCTTCTGTCATTTCCCCTTTTTTAACCTTTCCAATGGCTTCAAAGGCTGAAATAAGGTTTACCTTTTGCCCTTTATACTCGCCTGTAAGCATAGGGCCACCTGCAATGAGTATAGCTGGGATATCTAATCTAAAGGCAGCCATTAGCATGCCAGGTGTTATTTTATCGCAGCTTGTAACCAATACTAAGCCATCAAAGGCATGGGCTTTTGCCATTATTTCTATAGAATCCGCAATAAGATCTCTACTTACTAAGGAATATTTCATTCCTTCATGATTCATAGCAATCCCATCACAAACTCCGATTACTCCAAATTCAACAGGGACACCTCCTGCTTGCCTAACTCCAGCCTTCACTGCAGATACAATCTCTCTTAAGTGAATATGGCCTGGGACAATTTCATTGAAGGAATTGGCAATTCCAATAAGAGGTAATTTAAGCTCATCATCACTAAAACCTAAGGCTTTAAGTAATGCCCTATGCGGTGCCCTTTCAACACCTTTTTTAATTCTATCACTTCTCATCCTAACACCTCTCTCATATTCTCTAAGAAAAACTTCATTAAATATACATTCTAATTAAAAAAGGCTTGCTGTCAAGAAAAAATGTATTAAATTATAAGAAAAATTATAAGGAGGCGTATAATGAGAGAAGCTGTAGAAAAGGCCTTAGCCAAGGTAAGGCCAATGCTTCAGGCTGATGGTGGAGATGTTGAGTTGGTTGAGGTAACTGAAGATGGTGTGGTAAAGGTGAGACTTCAGGGAGCCTGTGGATGCTGTCCCATGTCTTTGATGACCCTAAAAATGGGGATTGAGAGATTTTTAAAAAGAGAGGTACCTGAAGTAACGGAAGTTATTGCAGTCTAATTTAGGGAGGTTTAGATGGCACGAGTTACTGTAGAAGACTGTTTAAAAAAAGTTCCCAGTCGTTTTCAGCTAATTCACCTTGCTATTGAAAGAGTTAAACAGTTAAGAGAAGGAAGTCAACCTTTAGTCAATGCAGACAATAAGGAGATTGTTCTTGCCCTTAGAGAGATTGCTCAAGGATTAGTTACACCAGAAAATATTAAAGACCTCATGAAAAAAGAAAAGCCCACTACTCCTTATGAGATAGCATAATTGCTTAAACAAAAAAGTTATAAGTTCTAAGGATTTTTTTCAAAAATGACCTATAAAGACTATTATGCTATCTTGGGAGTACCTAAAAATGCTACACAAGATGAGATAAAGCGAGCCTATAGAAGGCTCGCTATGCAATATCATCCAGACAAAAACCCAGGCAACAAAGAGGCTGAAGAAAAGTTTAAAGAAATATCTGAAGCCTATGAAGTTCTTTCAGATCCACAAAAAAGAGCAATTTATGACAGAGAAGGATATATAGGGTTAAGAAGTTCTGGGTATAGAGGTTTTGAGGATATTGGAGATGTCTTTAAAACCTTTTCAGATCTCTTTGAAGAATTTTTCGGCTTTACCTTTGAAGAACAGGCTTCGTCAAGAAGAAAAGATGGCTCAGATCTTTCCACTGAAGTTTGGCTTGATTTTGAAGATCTCTTTAAAGAAAAAAAGATATCTTTAGAGATTGAGAGATGGGAAACTTGCGAAACTTGCCAAGGATTAGGCTATGATCCATATAAAGGTGTTAAACACTGTCCTCATTGTCAGGGTAAAGGAAAAGTCACCTATCGGGAAGGTTTTTTTAGACTAACCTATCTCTGCCCAGAATGTGGAGGTTCTGGATCTGCTTATGTGGAAAAGTGTAAAATTTGTGAAGGACAAGGAAGAATTCGTAGAAAAAGGACTCTTGAAATTAATATTCCTCCTGGAGTTGAAGACGGAAGTATCTTTCGCCTTAAAGGTGAGGGAGAAGGGGGAGTCTCAGGAGGAAGGCCTGGTGATCTTTATGTAAGAGTGAGAGTAAAACCACATCCCCTTTTTAAAAGAAAGCATTTGGATGTGTTAGGAGAAATTAAAATTAATTTTATTTCAGCCATTTTAGGAGGTAGGCTGACACTCCCTTATTTTGGAAAAGAGCTTACCCTTGAAATTCCTTCAGGGACTCAACCTGGAGATAAATTGGTGCTAAGAGGTAAGGGATTGCCTGATTGGAGGAGTGGAAGAAGAGGCGACTTAATTCTTACTCTCCAGATTGAGCTTCCCAAAAAGATTAGTCCAGAGGGTGAGAAACTTTTAAGAGAATTAGCAGAAAAGGAAGGATGGTTAAAGGAAAATAACTCTGGAGGAAATTCTAAGGAAAAGACCTCTAAAAGATCTAAAGAGAGCTTTTGGGAAAGATTCGTCCATGGAGTAAAGAATGTCTAATTTTACTCACTTAAAGGAAGATGGAAGTCTTTGTATGGTAAATGTGGGTGAAAAAGCCTTTACTAAGAGAAAGGCTATTGCTAAGGCTGAAGTAATATTTCCCAAAGAAATCTATCCCAGAATTTTAGCCCAAGATGTCCCAAAAGGGGATTTTTTAGCCTGTGCAAAAATTGCGGGTATCCTTGGTGCTAAAAAAACCTCAGAGCTTATTCCCCTTTGTCATCCTTTACCTATTACTCATATAGACATCAATTTCCAATTTATTCCTGAGAGGTTTGCTTTAGAAATCACCGCAGAGGTGGAGACTATTGCTCAAACAGGGGTTGAAATGGAAGCCTTAACTGCAGTCACACTTTCTGCCTTAACCATCTATGATATGTGTAAGGGGATGGATGATAGCATGGTTATAGAGGAGATGAGGCTTTTGGAGAAGGCTGGGGGAAAATCCCAGTGGTCAAAAAGCCTTGAGGGTGTGGCGGTAAG
>JBKBMM010000024.1:0-11737 GCA_046295835.1 Caldimicrobium sp. | reverse complement strand
ATGTTAAAGCCTGTGTTGAATTGGGAATACCTCTTATAATAGGTACAGATGCCCATTTTTTAGATCAAATGGAGTACCTTAAATTAGGGGTAGCTGTGGCAAGAAGGGGATGGTGTGAAAAAAAGGATCTTTTAAATTGTTTAGATTATGATACTTTTAATAAATGGTTAAGAAAAGTTAGAGAAAATAGAAATGTATAGTCTTCTACAATCCCCTATTAAAAACTTTTTGCACTTAAGCAAGCAAAGTTACTTAATTGTCAGTTCTGAGATTTCTTTTGGAGAGATAGTTGAGCTTTTTAAAGAAAAAGGGCAGAACTTTGCTATCTTTTTAAAAGATGGAAGACCTGTGGGAATCCTAACTGAGAGAGATATTTTAAGGGCACTGCTTCAAGGCTACCCTCTTGAAAAACCAGCTTTTTATTTAGCTAAAAAAGAACTTATAAAGGTTAGGTGCTCTGATACACTTCTTCAAGCCTTTAATCTTATGACAGAGAACTTTATTAGGCGCCTTATTGTAATAGATGAAAAAGGAGAGTTTGCAGGTGTTTTAGCACAACAAGACCTAATTTTATATTCCACTGAAGAGCTTTTTAAAGGAGAAGGAAAAATAAGGGATCTCTTAGATTTTAAAGGAGAGCTTATATATGCGCATAAAGAGGAACTTTTAAAATCCATTTTAGAGAAGATGGCTAAATATAATATAGGAGCAATTCCTATCTTAGATGAGACAAAAAAACCCATAGGTATCATTACCGAACGAGATTTCATAAAAGTTGACATTAAAGATTTAGAAAAACCTGTAAAGGATGTGGCTCTAAAAGAGGTCATTACCATTAAATATAATGAACCAATTGTTAAAGGAATTAAATTGTTTAAAGAGTATAATATTAGACATTTGATAGTAGTAGATAATGAGGGGTGCGCAATAAATATTTTATCTCAAAGGGATTTTATTCAAAGCCTTGCCTGTACTTACACAGAATTTTTAGAAAGACATTTGCAGCAAGCTAAAAATTTCATTTCTCTTCTTCCTGAAATAGTCATAGAGTTATCAGAATGTGATAGTGAGTGTAAGATTACTTGGATGAATGACTTTGCTAAAAAAAATTTAGGTGAGGAATATTTGGAGAAAGATGTTTATACACTTTTGGATATAGATGAATGGAACAGGATATATGGAAAATTAAAAAGAGAAAGATTTATTTATAAGGAAAAAATTGCAAGCAGAAGAGGGAGCTATTTTGAAGTAACAGGAACCTATCTTGAATTTGGAAAGAAGGAAGGGAAGATTAAGCTCTTTTTAAGAGATATAACTCATGAGATATTAGAAGAAGAGAGATTAAAAAGGGAGATTCGTTTTCTTAAAAATTTTCTTGATAACTCTTTAGACTTTATCTTTGTGATCGATAAAGAGGGAAAAATTTATTATGCTAATACAGATTTTAAGAAAGCTTTAGTGTTTGCTGAGGAAGAAATAATGACTAAAACAATTTTTGATATTGTAGCCCTTCCAAGGGAGGAACTTGAGAAAAATATAGAGTTACTTATAAAAAAGGGTCTTGAATTAAAGGGAAGAAGATTTTATAAGGATTGCCATCAAAATTTAATTCCAGTGGAAATTAAGGCCAAGGCTACACTTCTAAATGGCGAACCTTTCATTATTATTAATGCAAGAGATATAAGGGAATTAGTTTTAACGGAAGATTTACAAAAAAGAGAAATAGAAAACCTATTTTCTTTTTACAATTTTATTAATGAATTAAATCTTGCTCAGGATGAAGAAAAACTGTGGCAAACCTTAGAAAGCCATGTATTAAAAAATGTAGAAACTTTTCAATATTTCGAAATTGATCCCACTTTAAGGGAAATAAAGGCTACTTTTTTTGGTGGAAATAAGGAATTGATAGGTTGTAGTTTAGAAAGGGAAGTTAATGAGTGCAGAGTCTTTAGAACTGGTAAAATTTTTGTGAAAAGAGAGGACTCATACTGTCCTTTATTTTTAAAAGGGGACCTATCTTATTTTTGTCTTCCTTTAATTTTTGAAGGGCGTATCCAGGGGCTGATAAATCTGGTGAAAGGTACCTTTTTTGATGAAGAAGAAATTCGATACCTCGAAGAGAAACTTCATGCCTTTAATATCTATTTTAACCAACTTAGACTTTTAGAAATTTACAAAGAACAATCTATAAAGGATTCCTTCCTAAATATTTATAATCGGAGATTTTTATTGGAAATTTTTAAAAAGGAGGAAGAGAAGGCTAAGCGCGATCAAGGATTTTTAAGTATAATTATCATGGATTTAGATTATTTTAAAAAGATAAATGACACCTTCGGGCACTTAGCAGGAGATGAGGTTTTAAGACAGATAAGTTTGCTAATTTCTCTTTCCATTAGAGAAATGGATTATTTTGGAAGATGGGGCGGAGAAGAGTTTTTGATCCTACTTCCAAAAACCTCTAAGGAAGAGGCCTTTTTGGTTGCTGAGAGAATTAGGAGTAAAATAGAAAGCTATGAGATATATACATCTGAAGGTTTTAAGATTAAAGTTACAGGTTCCTTTGGAGTAGCAGAATATCCAAGAGATGCCCTATCTATAGAAGGGCTCATAAAAAAGGCTGATGAACGTTTATATCAAGCAAAGCTTTTGGGGAGGAATCGGGTGGTTGCTGAAGGATAGATGTATTTAGAGTTAAAAGATGTCTCCACACATAACCTTAAAGGTTTTGATCTTAAAATCCCATTAAATTGCCTTGTAGTTATTACAGGTCCCTCTGGTTCAGGGAAAAGCTCCCTTGCCTTTGATACTATAGCCAGAGCTTCTCAAAATTTTCAAACTTTATTAGAAAATTATGGAAATCCCTTTTCTATGTCTTTAGATGTTAAAGCTCAAGTTTTAACTTCTCTTCCTCCTGTTATAGCCTTAGCTCAAGGAGTAAGAGATTGGTATCCTTATAAAAATGTCTCAGAAATTTTAAATATTAATGCCTTACTTTCATTTTTATTTATGAAATTTGGAAAAATAAGGTGTTCAAAATGTGGAAGCTTAAATGTATTGCATTCTTCTGTAGAGGTATTGAATTGGTTTGAGACCTTACCTAAGGGAACAAAGATTTATTTGCTTCTTCCCCTTCTATCTACCTCAGCAAAGTCCATAGAATATTTTTTAAGTCAAGGATTTACAAGATTTTTAATAGATGGTAAAGAGTATGATTTGTCAGAAGAGGAGATTCCCAAGAATTTTAATCGAATTTTCTTACTTTTGGACAGATTATTAAAGGAGGAAAGAACTCTATATAGAGTTATTGATGATCTTAGGATTGCTCAAGGTATTAATAGAGGAGTTTTGGTGTTTCAGATTTTAGATGGAGAGACTTATTCCTTTAATATAGGCAATAGTTGTGCTTATTGTGGGCAAATTCTTATTAAAGTCTTTCTTAGGTGCAAGGAATGTAAGGGACAGGGTTATTTCCAGAAAAGCCCTTGTCCGAGGTGTAAGGGATTAAAATGGGAGAAATCCCTTCTTGAAAGCAGAATTTTTGATTTATCTATAGGAAAATTTTTGGATTTAGATCTAAAAGGCTTGCAAATTTTTTTAGAAAAAAATCTATCAAATGAAGAATTAAAAAATTTCATAACCCCAATTTATGAAAAGGCGAAATATTTTGGTATAGATTATTTGAAACTAAAAACACCAGTTTTTGAATTGACCTTAGGAGAAAGAAAACTACTTGAGATTTTGCTTATATTTTCTGTAAACTTTACAGGGGTCCTTTATATTTTAGATGAACCAACTTTAGGCTTAGATGAAGAGAATAGAAAAAAGCTTATTACACTTATAAGAGAAATAATCAGGAGAGGAAATTCTTTTATTGTTGTAGAACATGATCCTACCTTTATTAAAGAAGCCGATTTTGTAGTAGAACTTGGCCCTCAAGCTGCAGAGAAAGGAGGATATCTTATCAGAACAGGACCTGGTAAAGACTTTGTTTTAAAAATTCCTACATCTCGTAAAGAATATAAGGAAAATATGAAGTATATAGAGGTTTCCATAGGTGATGAGAATTACAAAATGTGTCTTCAGGGTATAAATCTTTTTTCTGGAACACATAGAAGAGAGGATGTAGAGAAGTTTGAAAGGTTGTATGAAGCTATAAAAGAAAAAGGATTTAAAGCGCTTTTAAGTGAGGAGATAGTACCAGCAAAGAGTGATAAATTTTTGATAGAGTATATAGGTCTTTGGGATCTTTGGAAGGAGATTCTCATACACTTGCCTGAGATAAGGGCAAAAGGACTAACTAAAAGACATTTGAGTTTTAACACTCCAGAAGGGGTTTGTCAGACTTGTAAAGGAAAAGGAGTCATATTTTTAAAGGAGCATGATCTTACTTTTACTTATCTATGTAATACCTGTTTAGGGAAACGATTAAATTATGAGGTATTAAATTTAACTTATAAAGGTTATAAACTTTATGATATTTTGGATTTTACCTTTGAAGAGGCTTTTGATCTCTTTACTCAACATTTTAAAATCAAAGAAATAATTCTTTGGTTAAAGGATCTTAAATTGTCTTATCTTAAGCTTTGTCAAACTTTGAAAGACCTTTCAGGTGGCGAAAAATTTAGACTTTCTTTAGTGAAAAAACTTATCCAAAAAGAAAAGGTAGATTTTTTCTTTCTCTATTATCCCTTTCAAGGGTTATCCTTAAGTGATTTAGACGATCTATTTAATTTTTTTAGAAAATTAAATTTTCAGGGCATAACATTGGTACTCTATGAACCCCATCCTTTAGCTGTAGAATTGGTAGATTATAAGGTTAATTAATCAATAATTAGATAATTTTATGAAAATGAAAGAAAACAAAAAAAATAAAAAGAATTTTTTTCAAATTTGTCTTAGTTTTCTTATAAATCTACTTGACAATCATTAAGGTTTTTGTAACATTTAAAGTAAAACTTCCTTAGGAGGGGGGTGGGTTATGTCTTTATGGGAAACGATTAAGGATGTTTTGCGAAGCATTTTTAAAACAAATTATAGTCCTGTAACAGGTGGTATACTCATTGCCTTATTAGTAATATGTATAGAGCTCTATTACAGACCTTGGGGTATCGTAGGAGGTTTAAGAAACTGGGGAGAGTGGATTTTATATGGAATTGGATTTTTAGATGAGGCTCCACCACATCCTTTATGGTTTTCTTCTTCAATATTTGATATTGGTTTTATTTGGGGGGCTTTTATTTCAGCGGCTTTGGCTAATGAATTTGGAATTAGAATTCCACCGAAGTTAGAGATTATTAAGGCCATTGTAGCTGGCATTCTTATGGGTATAGGTTCTGGTCTTGCTCAGGGTTGCAATATTGGAGGCTTTTATATGGCTATTGCTAATCTATCTGCTGGTGGAATTGCTATGATGATTGGTCTTATTATTGGAGTATTTATTGGGGTTAAATATCTTCTTTGGGAGCTTGAGCATTTTTCAGCATCAGGCGGTGTAGAAATTAGTACTAAAAAAATAAATTTTCCTTTGGGTTTAATAGCTTTGATATTATTGTTTTTAAGTGCCTACGCTTATTTTGGCAGTGAGCATGAACTTGGTGCAAAATTGGGAGGGTCCCTTTTACTTACAGCAGGGTTAGGTTTTGTCTTTCATAGAACAAGATTTTGTATTGTGAATTCCCTTAGAGAGCCCTTTTTATCTGGGGAAGCACATTTAGCAAGAGGAGTTGCTGTATCTATTCTACTTGCTACCTTAGGCGTTATGTTTATTAAAATGGCAGGAATAAGAGAGCCTATGGCGTATGTAACACCAACTTTTATTTGGGGTTCTTTGATTGGAGGGATTATTTTTGGTGCAGCCATGGTGGTTGCAGGTGGGTGTGGTTCAGGCTCCTTATTTAGAGTTGGTGAAGGACAGGTTAAGCTTATGATTGTTGTATTCTTTTTTGCCCTTACAAATGCAATTTTTAGATATTATTTAGACGAAGTTTGGCAAGTATGGGATAAAGGTATATTAGGTAAAGCCGTTTATTTACCTGATTACTTTGGTTATGGTGGTACCTTTCTTTTAATTGCATTTATTATTGCTTTTTGGTATATCATTGTAGATTGGAATGAAAGAACAGAAAAATTTGTTATAGGATTTTAGGCCACAATATAAAAATCATAGAGGAGGTGGGAATATGGTTGATGTATCTTCTATTAAACCAGATGAAGTGCTTGATTGTAAAGGGTTATCTTGTCCCATGCCTATGTTAAAAACTAAGAAGGCATTGCAAAAATTATCCTCAGGGCAGATTTTAGAGGTATGGGGAACGGATCCTGGATCGAAAAATGATATCCCTAAAATGTGTGAAAAAGAGGGACATGAATTTTTAGGTATGGTAGATGAGCCTGGTTATACAAGATATTTTATAAAGAAAAAATAAGTTGAAGAGGAGGCAGCAATGTCAAAAGATCCTGATAAGTTAGGCATTTTTGTTACATCTCCTGTGCATATGAAAGAATTAATAAAATTAGTTGAAGCAGCTCAAAGAAAGGGAAAGAAAGTAAAAGTATTTTTTACCTTCAAGGCTACTCACCTGGTTTTCCATCCAGATTTTACTAAAATACTGAATATGTTGCCTGAGAATGATCTTGCCATTTGTGTTGCAGCTTTTGCTTGTGAAGGCTATGAGCCTGAATATCATAATTCAGGTCTTACAAATAACCAAATGAGAACACAGGCCTATCATGGTGAGTTGCTGGAAGAAGTAGGCAAATATATAGTTTTATAGGTTAGGTAATTCTTATAAAAATAAGGGGGTTTAAACTATGAGTTACAAGGTATGTTTTTTAATACCTAATAGAATTTATTTATCAGATGGAATTAGATCAGCCTTAGGATTAGCTGTAGAAAATATGTATTCCTATGTGTTTATATTTCATCAAAAAATGCCTGCCAAAACAGAATATCTTGAGGAAAATGTAGCTTGGCTTAGAGATATGGAAGGTGAAGTATACGCTGTGACAGAAACTATGGATGAGGAAACTAAAGCCTATAATTTGCAAGAGTGGGAATTAGCTGAGGCAACTCTTGATGATGTGGTTGAAAAAATTTTAGAGTGCGACTATGTAGTGGGATATGGATTGCCTGCTCAAAAGGTGCAAGCTCCACCTCAATGTGCTTAAACTTCATTTTTAGGAGGGGATTATGAAGATATTATGTGTGTATAGGCATAAAGCCAGTGTTGAAAACGAGGTAGTTAAAAAGATTGTAAGTAAAATTAAGGAAAAAGGTCATGAGGTTGTAGAATTTAATCTTTTTGAAGCAAATAGTGATGCAGATTATGATAAGTTAATCGATCTAATTTGGGAAGCAGATAAGACTATTTCTTGGTGGTAAAAAAGGTTGTGAAAGAAGGTAGAGGGGTGGGGGTAGGGCAGACCCCTCTTTACTTTATTAGGGTATTTAAAGTCCTAATCCCTTGATTATTATGTAACTAATAAGAAGGGCAGCTGAAATGCGTAAAATCCACAGATACCAAGGACTTTCTTTTAGATAAGTCCAGACAAACCTTTTATATCTTTGCCAGAGCGAAGGCTTATTCATTTTCTTATTACCTCATAAATACCAGGTAGATGTCTGTATTTCTCAGCGAAGTCAAGGCCAAATCCCACTAAAAAACCTTTTTCCAGGGTAAAGCCCACATAATCCAAGGGGACTTCAATTTTTCTTCTTTCTAATTTGTTAATAAGGGTGCAAACTTTAAGTGTTTTTGGTGCATGGAGTGCAAAGTGTTTAAGCAAAAAATCTAAAGTTATTCCTGTATCTATGATATCTTCCACTATAATTACATTTTTATTCTCAAGTGAAATCTCTACATCTTTGGTAATGATTACTTCACCTGAGGAGGTGTCTGAATAGCCATAGCTTTTAACTCTAACAAAATCCACTTCAATTTCTCTATCAGAAAAATTTCTCACAAGATCTGCTAAAAAAATAAAGGCCCCTTTTAAGGTGCCAATAAATACGAGGGGGCTTTCTGGAAAGTCAGTTTTAATTAGCTCTGATAGCTCTTTTACTCTTTTGGTAATTTCTTCAGGCGATATGATTAATCTCAAGGTTTCTTTCATAAGACTATTATATATCTAACTCTCTATATTCCAAGGCATGTTCTAATATAAATTCTTTTCTTGGTTCTACATTTTCTCCCATAAGGATGGAAAACATCTCATTTGCCTTTTCAGCATCTTGAATAGTAACTTTTTTTAGAGTTCTTTTCTGAGGATCCATAGTGGTTTCCCAAAGCTGTTGGGAGTTCATTTCTCCCAAGCCTTTATATCTTTGTATATAAAGACCTTTAATTCCCTCTTCTCTTAAAAAGCTTAAAATTTCTGAGAGGTGAATCCAAAAATTGGGAAATATTTTAATCATATCCCTAAGTTTTATTTCTAAGTCGCAATCTTCAAATTCTTTTAATTTTTCAAAGAGGGTGTATGCCTCACGATAGGCTTTTTCAAAGATGATTTCAGGCCCGATTCTGCAATAAATAAAACTTTCCTTTTCTGAAGATAAAAAGAATTCATAATACTTGGGATTATAAGAACTGTTTCTAACTTTGGAAATTTTAAATCCTAATTCTTTGGCTGATTGTGAAAGCTCTTCCACTCTTTTTTCTTCTTCAAAATCTGTTAGGGCATGAAATCCCCTTTTGAAAAGAAGGAGAACAACCTTAGGGGGATAGTTCTTTTTTAAAAGAGAAAGAAGAGATTTTTCAAGTTGAAAGAGGTTTTGGAAGAAAGATATAGGCTCTTTGACCTCTCGATAAACTTTCCCATTTTTTAATATTTTTACCTTTAAATGGGAAAGAATTCTTTTTAATAGTGTTCTTTCTAACTCTTCATCATTTTTAATATAAATATCTTTTTTTCCTTCTACGATTCTATAAAGAGGGGGCTGGGCGATATAGAGCCATCCTCTTTCAATCAGTTCAGGCATTTGTCGATAAAAAAAGGTTAAAAGGAGAGTCCTTATATGAGCGCCGTCTACATCTGCATCAGTCATAAGTATGATTTTATGAAACCTGCATTTATCAGCATTAAAATTTTCAGGTCCGATCCCAGTACCTAAGCTGGCAATTAAGCTTTTAATTTCTTCTGAGGCCAGCATCTTTTCAAAGTTAGCCTTTTCTACATTCAAAATTTTACCCCTTAAAGGAAGGACAGCTTGGAACTTTCTATCTCTTGCCTGTTTAGCAGAACCTCCTGCAGAGTCTCCTTCTACAATAAAAAGTTCCCTTTTTTCTGGATCTTTCTCCGTGCAATCTGCTAATTTTCCTGCTGTAATAAATTCCTCAATTTCACTTTTTTTACGTACAAGCTCCCGTGCCTTACGTGAAGCTTCTCGGGCCTTAGCTGCATTTATAACCTTTTGGATGATTTTTTTCGCTTCAGTGGGATTTTCCTCAAGGAATTTAAGAAGACCATCATATACAAGGGATTCCACAATGGGTTTTACTTCACTATTACCGAGTTTCATCTTAGTTTGACCTTCAAATTGTGGTTCAGGAACTTTAAGACTGATTACTGCAGTTAGTCCTTCTCGAACATCTTCTCCTTCTAACTTAATCTTTAATTGCTTAGGAACTTTATCTGATTCAAGATATCTATTAAGTGCCTTTGTTAAAGAAGATCTAAAACCAATTACATGCGTTCCCCCCTCTTTGGTATGTATGTTGTTTACATAGCTATAAATGGTTTCATTATATCCCGTGTTATATTGTAAAGCTACCTCTACTATAATATTATCCCTTTCTCCCGAGATATATATAACTTTGGAATGAAGAGGTTCTTTTTTTTGATTAAGAGCTTTGACCAGTTCCACAATGCCGCCTTTAAAGAAAAATTTTTCACTATAGCCAATTCTTTCATCAATAAGATAGAATTTTACTGAAGGATTAAGATAAGCAAGTTCTTTTACCCTCTTAGTGACAATTTCTAAGTCAAATTCCAAATTAGAACCGAAAATTTCTGGGTCTGGTTTAAAACAAACTTTTGTGCCCCTTTTAGTAGTTTCTCCAATAACTTTCACCTCTTCTTGAGGGACACCTCTTTTATAACTTTGCGTGTAGATTTTTCCATCTCGGTAGACTTCAGCTATAAGCCATTCAGATAGGGCATTTACTACAGAGACCCCTACACCGTGAAGTCCTCCTGATACTTTATATGCACCATGATCAAATTTTGCACCTGCATGGAGTCTTGTCATAACTAATTCCAAAGCTGAAACTCCCTCTTCAGGATGAATATCCACAGGAATACCCCTTCCATTGTCCTCAACACAGGCAGAACCATCCTTTTTTAAAATGACTTTGATCTCATTAGCAAAGCCAGCTAAGGCTTCATCTACGGCATTATCAAGAACTTCCCATAACAAATGATGAAATCCATATATATCAGTAGAACCAATATACATAGCAGGACGAACCCGTACACCCTCTAAACCACTAAGTACCTTAATACTTTGAGCTTCATATTTCTCCATAAGAAAATAATCACCTCTTAATTAAATTTTAGAACTTAATTAAATGACCATAGGCATGAGGAGATAAAGAAAACCTTCATCTCTATATCCTGTAATCAAGGTAGGTGCTCTTTCGTCCTTAATTTTCATTTCAATTTCTTCAGAATTCATATGTTCTAAAGCTGAAAGGAGATAATCCCCATTAAAGGTTATGGAAAGGGGAGATCCTTCGTATTCTGCTGTAAGTTTAATTTGCGCTTTTCCTACTTCTGTCTCAGGGGAACTAAGAATTATTTCTGACTCTTTTAAATCAAGCTTTATGGGCTTAAATTTTTCTGAAACTAATAAAGATGCCCTTTTAATACCTTCAATGAAAAGTTTTCTATCAACTTTTAGAATATTTTGAAATTCCTGAGGAATAACTGCTCTATAATCAGGATAGGTGCCTTCAATAGTTCTTGTAAAGAAAAAGCCATCACTAAAGAAAAGTATTGCATAATTATTTATAAAACCAAATTTAACCAAAAGTTCCTCTTCAGAAATTTCTGCTATTATGTCAGCTCCCTTTCTACTTAAAATAAAACCTTCCTTTGACTTTAGGTTTTCAAGGTTTAAAACCTCTGTTTCATATAGAGCCAGTCTATGCCCATCTGAGGCAACTGCCCTTAATTTATTTTCTTCTATCAAAGGTTCTATATAAACACCCCCCAAGACAAACCTTGCTTCTTCTTTTGAGGCACAAAAGATGGTCTTTTCAATTAGTTGAGATAATACCTTTCCAGGCACTTCTAATAAATTTTCTTCATAAAAGTCAGGTAAACTTGGAAAATCTTCATCTGAAGTAATGGAAATTTCATAGATTACTCTTTCTTCTTCATCTTTTATAAGAAGCCTACTATCTTCTTTAACAAGTATTACCTCATCTTCTGGAAATACTTTTATAATTTCATAAAATTTTCTACAGGGTATACAAAAAGAAGTAGGCTCACCTTCAATATGACAACTTATTCTCCCTCTAAAACCTTGTTCTAAATCTGTGGTAGTAAGATACATGGTATTACTATCTTGATCGAAGTTCAAAAGAGCCATAGATAAAACAGCCATGGAGGCTTTCTTATCAGCAATAGCTTCTCCTCTTTTTAAAAGTTTCTCTAAAGTGTCCCTATTTACTTTGATGACCATTTAAAGCCCCCTTTGAAAATAGTGAATGGTCTTTTTAAATTTCCACTTTATTAT
>JBKBMM010000023.1:0-11775 GCA_046295835.1 Caldimicrobium sp. | reverse complement strand
AAAGGTTTATTAGATTGAAAAAAGTCTCCCTCTAAGTAAGCTTAAAATTGATTTTATAGGAATTTAGTTAAAAAAAAGGTAAGAGGTGACCTATGCCAAAGGTTATTTTTAAGCCTCATGAGATAGAAGAAGAGATTTTGCCTGAAGAGAGCGTGCTTGAGCTTGCCATGCGTTTAGGAATACATATAAATGCAAGCTGTGGGGGAATTGGTGCCTGTAATAAATGTAAAGTTATAGTAGAAGAAGGAGACATAAAAGGTGAGAAAATTGATGACCACTATTATAAGGCCTGTACCTTATATCCTTTATCTGATATAGTAGTTCGTATTCCAGTAGAAAGCCATTATGACAGAAAAGCCCTTCTAAGAAAGGTTCGAGCAAAAGCTATTGAAAGAAAGGAAGAACTTAAGGTCTTACCCCCTATTAGAAAGGTTTTTTTACAACTTCCATCCCCCACTATAGAAGAGAATACTCCTGATTTAGAAAGGCTTTTAGGTGAACTTCAAAAAGTAGGAATAGAAACCCCCTTTTTTCCAAGTTATTTATTAAAAAAATTACCTTACATTTTGAGGGAAAAGGACTTTCAGGTTACAGTTACCCTTTTTCATCACCCCTTTTATAAGCAGCCTTTTGTTATTGATTTGGAGCCAGGGGATACCAGGCATTCTCTTTTAGGTGTAGCTATGGATCTTGGAACTACTACATTGCAGCTTGAATTAATAGATCTCCTTACAGGTGAAACTTTAGCTAAGACCTCTGATTATAATCCTCAGATAAGCTATGGAGAGGATGTAATAAGTAGGATTGAATTTGCCAAGAGAAAAGAGGGATTAGAGCTGCTTTCGCAGAGAGTTAAAGAAAAGTTTGATATCTTAGTGGAAGAGTTGTTGATTGAGGCTAAGCGTTCTAAAGAAGAAATTGTGCTTATTAGTATTGCAGGGAATACGGTTATGACTCATCTTTTTTTAGAGCTTGAGCCCAAATTTTTAAGAGAATATCCTTATGTACCAGTTGCCAAGTTTTATCCGCCTTTTTTCGCTAAAGATTTAGGGATGAAATTAAAAGAGAGGGTTATCTTTCTTTTTTCTCCCTCTGTTGCAAGTTATGTTGGGGGAGATATTACAGCAGGAGTTATAGCTTCTCTTATGGCTAAGGAGGAGCCTCTCACCCTCTTTATTGATCTGGGGACCAATGGAGAGATAGTTATTGGGAATAAAGATTTTCTTATGACAGCTGCATGCTCAGCAGGGCCTGCCTTTGAAGGAGGAGGTATAAAGTGTGGCATGAGGGCAACAAGCGGAGCTATAGAGAGTGTGGCTATTGATCCTAAAACCTTTGAACCTATGATCATTACTATTGGTAAAAAGAAACCAAAGGGTATTTGTGGCTCGGGCATAATTTCCCTTATGGCAAATTTGTTTAGAGTAGGTTTAGTGGATAAAGCAGGAAAATTTCGTAGGGATTTAGCTCATCCTCGCCTTAGAAAGGGTGATACAGGCTACGAGTATGTGTTAGTGTTTAAAAATGAGTCTGCAACTGGCCAAGATATTGTTTTTACAGAGGAGGATATAGAAAATCTTATCCGGGCAAAAGGGGCTATGTATGCTGGGTATCAGATTTTGATAGAGTCTGTGGGCTTAACTATGCAAGATATTGAAAGAGTTTTTCTTGCAGGGACCTTTGGTAGTTTTATAGATCTTGAGGATGCCATTACTATTGGACTTCTGCCAGATCTACCCAGAGACAGATTTTACTTTTTGGGAAATACCAGTTTGCAAGGTGCAAAAAAAATGTTATTATATGTCTCATCTATAGAGGAAATATATAGGATTACCCAAATGATGACACATGTGGAACTTTCCAATCATCCAAGATATATGGATTATTACATGGCAGCTCTATTTTTACCACATACTGATGAGAATCTTTTTCCTTCTGTGAGAGGCATGGTATGATTCATAAAGAAGGAAAGCCTTATATAATTGCCCCTCTCTTGGCTTCAAGTTTGTCTTTTTTCTTTGGAAAACATAGATTATCCTTAGGTTTTTTGGGCTTATCCTTAGTTAGTGCCTATTTTTTTCGTAACCCCAAGAGAGAACCAATTTTTCATCCAGAATTAATTGTCTCTCCTGCTGATGGCAAAATAGTTTTATGCCAAGTTGAGGAAAGGCCTGACTGGTATGAAGGCCCTCTTTATCGCATAGGTATCTTTATGCGCCTCTGGGATGTTCACTTAAATAGAGCCCCTGTTACAGGAAAAATTTTAAAAATAACCCATTTAAAAGGGGAGAAAAATCCTGTTTTTAAAGGGGGCGCCTTTGAAAAAAATGAAAAGATGATCTACCTTTTAGAAAGAGAAGATGGTGTGCCCTTTTGGATTATACAAATAGCGGGGATTTTAGCCAGAAGAATTAAAAATTTTGTTTTACCTGGTGATGATGTAGTTTGTGGAGATTTATTAGGTATAATAAAATTTGGCTCAAGGGTAGAGTTATTCTTCCCCTATGAAAAGGTTGAGATCTTTGTAAAAGAAGGTCAAAGGGTGTTTGCTGGTGAGACAATTTTAGCCAAAATGCCTCTAAGATATTGATCTAATGTATTCTTTGCTACCTAATATTTTCACCACTCTAAATCTCTTTGCTGGATTTTACTCTATCCTTGCCTCTTTTGAGGGGAAATTTTTAACTGCAAGTATAGCCATTTTGCTTGCCCTTTTTTTTGATATCTTCGATGGAAGAATAGCTCGACTTACAGGACAATATACTAAATTTGGTAAGGAGTATGACTCCTTAGCTGATATGATTTCTTTTGGTGTAGCGCCTGCTCTTTTAATCTATAATTTTTCGCTTAAAAGCTTTTCTAAGATGGGGTGGCTTGCCTGTTTTTTATATATTTCTTGTGTAGCCTTGAGGCTTGCACGTTTTAATATAAAAACAACCTCATCCTATTATTTTGAGGGGCTTCCTTCACCAGCTGGAGGCGCAATTATTGCTTCTTTAACCATTTTCATGCTTCATTCGGGAATTCAACCTCTCTACAAAAATTGGTTTCTTCTTCTTTTAGTCTATTTATTAGCCTACCTTTTTATCTCTCCTATTAAATATCCAAGCTTTAAAGACCTGAAATTGAGAGCTCTTCCAAATTTTTATTTCCTGGTGCTCTTTATTTTAATGTTAACCCTTACTGCTACAAATCCTCCTTTGATTCTTCTTGTAGTTACCACCCTTTATGTCTTAATAGGTCCTTTTGTACTTTTTAAAAGGACAAGCAGAAAAATGATTAAAAAAATTTTAAAAAAGGAGTAATTAAGCAAAACTTTGACATATTTCAAAATTTTAGTATAATACATCTTAAAAATCTGACTATTTGATATTTTTTATCATAAAGGAGGAGGTTAAGATGGGTGGTGCAGGTAAGCTTTTAAATATTGGATTTGGAAATTTTGTTGTGGTAGACAGAGTAATAGCCATTGTAAATCCCAATTCAGCACCTATGAAAAGGCTTAAAGAAGAGGCCAAAGAAACTAAAAGACTAATTGATGCAACCCAAGGCAGAAAAACTCGTTCAATTATTATAACAGATAGTAATCATGTAATACTTTCAGCCATTCAAGCAGAAACTATTGCTCAAAGATTTACTTCAGATATTATAAAAATAAAAGAAGAGGAAGAATAGGTTTGGATGGACTTATTTTAATTATTTCTGGCCCATCAGGCGCAGGTAAAAGTACACTTCTCAGAGAGCTTTCTCCTGATGAATTTTATTTTTCTATTTCTCATACTACCAGAAAGCCAAGAAGTGATGAAGTTCATGGAAAGGATTATTATTTTATAGATAAATCTACTTTTTTAGAGATGTTGGAGAGAGGGGAGTTTTTGGAATGGATTGAGGTTCATGGAAACTATTATGGGACAGCAAAAAGCGAAATTGAAAAGGCCTTTTCTCAAGGAAAACATTTAGTTTTAGATGTAGAAGTTATTGGTGTAAGTCATCTAAAAAAATATTTTGGTCCTGCTGCTATTACCATTTTTATAGCCCCTCCAAATCTCAAAATATTAGAAGAGAGATTGAAAAAAAGGGGCACAGAAAGTGAGGAGAAAATTAAGGAGAGACTAAAGAGGGCTCATTTTGAGCTGTCTTTTTCTCCTTTTTTTGATTATGTTATTATTAATGATTCCCTTTCTAAGGCAAAAGAAAAATTTCTCTCCATAATCAAGGCAGAATTTTGTCGCCCCTGGCGCATTAAAAATTTTCCAAATGAGTAAAGTGATTTGGGGGATTAATCCCCTCTTAGAAGCTCTCAAAAGGCAACCTGAGCTTATTGAAGAAATAATTTTTGAAAAAAAAAGTCTTGCTGGTAAAAAGTATCAAATTTTAGAGAGGGCAAAGAAACTAAATATCCCAATAAAAATATACACAAAAGATCCCTTTTCTCCTCCTAAGGTACCTAAGGAGGCAAATACCCAAGGAGTTGTGGCTTATTTACGAGAATTTAACTATGCATCATTCGAGGAAATTGAAGAAAATTGGAAAAAAAGGGGAGAGATCCCTTTAGTTTTGGCCTTAGATGAGGTGGTAGATCCTCAAAATGTGGGAAGCCTTTTAAGGGTCGCAGATGGATTAGGAGTGCATGGAGTTGTTATTCAAAGACATAGAGCCTGTGAAATAACAGGCACGGTGATAAAGGTTTCTGCTGGTTCTGCCTTTAATCTTCCTATAGCACAAGTAAAAAACCTTAAAGAGGCAATAGGCTATTTTAAAGAGAAAGGCTTATGGATTCTTGGGCTTACTCATAAAGCAGAAAAAAAGATCTTTGAACTTGATCTCAAAATTCCCCTTTTAGTGATTGCTGGAAATGAAGAAAAGGGAATAAGACCAAGTATTTTAATGTATTGTGACTTTTTAGCTAAGATTCCTATGCTGGGTAAAATAGAAAGTTTAAATGTGGCACAGGCAACAGGGATTGCCCTTTACGAAATAATTAGGCAGAGAACAATAATGTAAGTGAACTACTTACACCTTTCAGACTTTCAACCACCACTTAAATAGAAAGCAAGAATTTTTTCTTCAATTTCTTTTTTATAAGTCTTTAGAGGTGGAGGTTTATATGCTAAAAGATCTTTATACTCTGGAAGTAGCTCCGAGGATCCTTTATTGATTTTATGACTATACACTTCAATACAAATAAAATCTGAAAGGTTAGTAAGTAAAGCAAAGTAGGGTAGGGGGTCAAAAAAGAGTCTTGCTATAGCTAAGAGAGGTCTTTCATAGGAGCTAAGCCCTCTTTTACTTGGTTGATAATCAAGGATAAGCAGGGTTTTACCTTCATGGTTTACTACAGTAGCAAGAGTGAAGGCAAAGGAAAGTCCTTCTACGGAAAAAAAATAGGCTTTCTCAAAAGAGAGAGTATTTTCAGGATAGCCCTTTTTATAAAAGAGTTCTCTTAAGGAAATTAAGGCTTCTTTAGGAAGCGCTCTTCCACCTTTTTCCATAATTGATTCACATCTTCTTTTGAAAGGCCTGCACCTATAGCAATTTTAAGGGCAAGCTCTTTGCTTAGAAGATCAGAGGGACTATGGGCATCAGAATCAATCACAAGAGGTGCACCATATTTAAGGGCTAATTTAGCCACATGCCCATTAGCCAAACAATGCCCCTTTCTTCCTGAAATCTCAAGAAAAACACCTTTTTCTGCTGCAAGTTTAACCTCATTTTCCGTGATAAGACCAGGATGGGCTAAAATATCTGCGCCTCCTAAAATAGCAGAAAGATTAGTACCCTCCTCAACAGGTTCAACTAAGGTCTCACCATGCACCACCACAATTTCAGCCCCTGCTTGTCTTGCCTTGACAATTAACTCTGGAATGAATTTGGGTGGAACATGGGTGATTTCAATTCCAGGAATAAGACGAGGTGTAAGTCCACTAAAGGCTGAAGTGATCTTCAAAAGATTAGAGAGTATGGCTTCATAATTGGAATAATCTGCATGGTCTGTTATGGCAATGGCAGTATAACCAAGAACCTTAACCCTTCTCCAAATCTCTGCAGGAATAAGCTCACCATCACTAAAAATAGAGTGACAATGGAAATCAAACAAGAAAAACCTCTTACATTTTGTATTTGAAGTGCTTTGGATCTAATTCCTTCAAAATTTCCTTTAGTTTTTCCTTTTCCTCTTCTGTAGCTCCTACTATTTCTTCTTCCCCCTCTTTAGTAAGGGATTCTGTGAAAGTTTGACCCTTTTGTAAAACATCTTCTGATACAAAAATTTCTGCACCTGTTCTCAAAGCAAGAGCAACGGCATCACTTGGCCTGGCATCTATATCAATTAATTCTCCCTGAACATCAAGAGTTATAATAGCATAATAAGTATTTTCTCTTAGATCAACTATTTCAATTTTGGGAACTCTAATTCCCAAAAAATCTAAAATATTTTTCATTAAGTCATGGGTGAGAGGTCGTGGAAATTGAATATTTTCTAATTTTGAAGCAATAGAAGTTGCCTCTAAAACTCCAATCCAGATAGGTAAAATTCTTGAACCATTAATCTCTTTTAAAAGCATAACTGGACTATTAGAAACAGGATCTATAGCTATTCCATGAATGGTTACCTTTACTCTCATAAAAACCCCTCTTAATATTTCTTAGTATTTTATTATATGTTAAGTTCTTTTTTTAGAAAAGTCAAGATTTCTAACTTCTTAGCCTCGTATGTTTACCTAAATTTACAAGCCCAAACTCTTAGATTCAAGATTTCTTTACTACATTAGATCTGGGGCTCTGTCTCTATAGATATGGAAGGGTTTGCGAATAAAAGCTGATTGGCTTTACTTTTGAAGACAAACAGATTATAATTTATGTATGCCTTTTTTAGCCTTTGATTGTGAAGGGCCTCTAACTCTAAATGATAATGCCTTTGAATTTACTTCTTATTTGATACCTAAGGGAGACTATTTTTTTACTCAAATTTCCCGTTTTGATGACTATTTGGCAGATATAAAAAAACGCCCAGGATATAAAGCAGGAGATACTCTGAAGCTTATACTTCCCTTTTTGAGGTACTTTGGAGCAACAAATAGACTTTTAGAAGAGTTTTCAGAAAAAACCTTGCTTCTTTTACCAGGAGTTGAAGAAATTTTACCACTACTTCTTAATTTCATACCCACTTTCATAATTAGTACCAGTTATAAACCTTATCTTGAAGCTTTATCCAAAAGATTAAATTTCCCTATGACAAATATTTTTTGTACTGATTTAGATTTAGATAAAGTAAAATTGAGCAAGGAAGAAAAAAGACTTTTAGAAAATTTTTATAAAGAAATTATAAACTACCCCCCTATTGAACTTCCAAAAAATGTGCAAAACCCTCAAGATTTACCACCTACTCTTAGGAGTATTTTAGATCGTTTAGAGGAAATCTTTTTTGAAATTATTTGGAATATGGAATGTGGTCTATATTTAAGAGAGGTCAATCCTGTTGGAGGAAAAGAAAAGGCTAAGGCTTGTAAAACTATTTCTGAGCAATTAGCCATTCCCCTTAGTGAGAGTATTTATTGTGGGGATAGCATTACAGATGTTGAGGCCTTTGAACTTATTTACAAATCAGGAGGAATTAGCCTTTCTTTTAATGGCAATAGATATGCTCTTAGAGCAGCAGAATTTTATGCCCTCTCAAATAATGCCCAATTTTTCAAAATCTTTACCTCAACTTATTGTAATAAAGGCAGAAGAGGATTAGAAATTCTGAGTTTAACTTCAAAAGAGGGCTTTGAATTTGGCTTTATTCCTAAAGATGAGGAAGCTTTTTGGAAATTAGTTGAGAGAAGCGAAGCCTTCAGAAAAAAGCTAAGAGGAGAATTAATTGGAGCCCTCGGATGATTCCATTACAAGATTTAAATCCCCGCAGGAATCCTCCCATAGTAACTTGGGCTCTCATTTTTATTAATATCCTGGTTTTTCTTTATCAATTAACTCTGTCTAAAGAGGAACTGCAAAGTTTTTTTCAAATCTGGGGCTTTACTCCTGGGCTATTTTTTGATTCCTATCTGACAACTTTAGTAGGCTATCCACCATACATGCCTTATCTTACACTTATTACCCATATATTTCTTCATGGAGGATGGCTTCACCTAATAGGAAATATGTGGACCCTTTGGATCTTTGGAGATAATGTTGAAGATCGCTTGGGGCCAATTCCCTTTTTACTATTCTATTTAGCCTCGGGTATCTTAGCTTCACTCCTTCATGCCTTGATCTTTCCAGATTCTGTGATTCCTTTAGTGGGTGCAAGTGGAGCAATCTCAGGTGTAATGGGGGCATATTTTAGAATGTATCCGCTGGCAAGAATATTAGTTTTAATTCCCATCTTCATTTTCCCAATCTTTATTGAAATTCCCGCTTTTTTATATTTGGGACTCTGGTTTTTATTGCAGTTTTATAGTGGTCTTTTTTCTTTAGCTTTGCCAGGCAGTGTTGGTGGTATCGCATGGTTTGCCCATTTGGGCGGATTTATAGGTGGATTTTTGTTATATAGGTTTTTTTGTAGAAGGAAATGCCGATTTTATGAAGATGAATATACCATTTTTGGATCCCTTTTTGACCTTGATAAAAAATAATTTCATAGGGGGATAAAATAAATGGCAGGTTTTGAAATTTTTTGGATATTTTTACTAATTCTTGCTCTGCAACCCTTTTTGAGACAAAAATTTTTAGAAATGGCAAGGACTAAGATGATCGAAAAGATAGAACAAAAAAGAGGTTCAAGGGTGATACTTTTAGTACATAGACAAGAAACCATGAGTTTCTTTGGATTCCCTATAATGCGCTACATAGATATTAATGACTCTGAAGAAGTGATAAGGGCAATACATCTTACAGATAAAGATGTGCCTATTGATATTATTTTGCATACACCTGGTGGTTTGGTGTTGGCAGCTCTCCAAATTGCTATGGCCATTAAAAAACATCCTGCCAAAGTTACGGCTTTTATTCCTCACTATGCCATGAGTGGAGGCACGCTTATTGCCCTTGCTTGTGATGAAATCGTGATGGATGAACATGCAGTCTTGGGCCCAGTTGATCCTCAAATCGAAGGCTATCCTGCAGCCTCTATCTTACGCCTAATTAAGAAAAAACCCATAGATAAAATTGACGATAAAACCCTTATTTTAGCAGATGTTGCAGAAATGGCTTTAAAACAAATGAAAGAAAACTTAAAACTTATTTTAAAGGATCGTTACTCCCCAGAAAAAATTGAAGAATTAGCTGAAATCCTCTCTCAAGGACATTTTACTCACGATCATCCCATTACCTTTGAAGAGGCAAAGAAATTGGGTTTACCAGTATCTAAGGATATGCCTGTAGAAATCTATCAACTCATGAAACTCTTTCCCCAGCCTACAAGAAGTATACCCTCTGTAGAATACTTACCCCTGCCTAAAAAGAAAATTGGCAAAGCCTAAATTTTATTTAGGAAATCTTAAAATATTTCCCTTTGAGTTTGACCTCCTTTACAACCCCTCAGGGGAACTCATTAAGCTTAATTTTAAACTTTATTTAGAACCAAGAATCACTCTTTATGCAGAAAAACCCTTTACAAAAGAATGCCTCTTTTTATTTTTAGAAAAATTCAAGGAATACTTGGAAGGTAAAGTTGCCTTCTTAGATATGCCTCATAAATTAGAAAGACCTCCCTTAAGCTCAAATATTCTTTTATCTCTTCGAAACATTCCCTACGGAACAACCATTACTTATAAAGAGCTTGCTGAAAAAATGGGAAATAAAAAGGCTCAAAGGGCTATTGGACAAGTTTTGGCCTACAATCCACTCCCACTTCTATATCCTTGTCATAGAGTTGTCTCTAAAAAAAATTTAGGCGGCTTTTCCCAAGGGCAACTTCTTAAATGGCTCCTTCTATATTGGGAATTAAATAATCCTTTGACCTAAAATTTTTATGTCAAAGTTTTGACATTTTTTAAAAGTGATGTTTTAGAAAATTGACCATAAGTTAGACTTAAGAGTTTTTTAACAGTTGGCATATTTTTTGATAATTAATTTTCAAAAAAGGAGGTGTGGCGATGGCAGAAGAGGTGGTAAAAGAAGAGGCGAAAGGAAAGGGTGGGAAAAAAAAGTTATTCTTGATTTTAATTTTGGGTATAGTGATGATAAGTTTAGCAGGGGGAGGTGTATTTTTCCTTTTAAGTAAAAAAGGAGGTGAGGCAGAAGAGGCAAAAAAGGGTAAAAAGGCAAAAGGGTCAAAGCATACTGTTTTTATAGATATGGATCCCATTATTGTTAATCTTTTAGACCCTACTGGGAAAAGATATCTCCAAATTAGAATGAGTTTAGAGGTAGCAGATAAAAAAGTTGAAGAGGAAATTAAAAAGAAAGATCCAATTATAAAAGATATAATTCTTAACACCCTAAGTGGGAAAACGGTAGAGGAAGTAATAGTTCCTGAGGCAAAGGATAAGATTAAACAAGAGCTTTTAAAAAAGATTAATGAAACTTTAGGGGAGGAGTTAATCTTAAATCTTTATATAACTCAGTATATTGTGGAGTAGATGGCAATGGAAAAGATTTTATCTCAGGAAGAAATAGATGCATTACTTGCTGGTTTGGAGTCTGGAAAAGTAGATACAGTTCCTGAGAAAGAAGAAAAGGGAGAGGTTGTTCCCTTTGATTTTAAAAACTTTGCTATTTCAACGCGTCTCAAGATTCCTGGAATTGATGTTATAAATGACTATTTAGCCCGCTCCTTAAGATTAGGCTTTTCCACAATGTTAAAGGAGATGATTGAGTTAACTACACTTCCTACTCAGATGGAAAGGTTTAAAGAATTTATGCAAAAAATTCCTGTTCCTACCTCTATACATATTTTCAAGATGGAACCTTTAAAAGGATATGCCCTTCTTATCATAGATGCACCATTAGTTTTTATCTTTGTAGAGCGTTTTTTAGGAGGAGGAGAAAGGAAAATTATTAGAGTAGAAGGGAGAGAATTTACTCCTATAGAACAAAGACTTATAAAAAAAGTTGTTGATCTAATTTTAGGTGAATTAGAAAAGGCTTGGAGGAATATCCATCCTATTAAACCAAAATATATTAGGGGAGAGGTTAATCCGCAATTTGCAAGAGTTCTTCAACCAGAAGAAACAGTTTTAGTAACAGGTTTTAATACTGAATTAGAACAGCTGAGTGGTAAAATCCTTTTTTGCTATCCCCTAAGCGCCCTTCAGCCAATTAAAGAAAGGCTCTATTCTCCCTATCAAATAGAAGAGATTATTGATGCAAAATGGAAAAGAGCTATAGAAGAAAGTATTCTAAATAGTGAAGTTAGGCTAAAGGCTCTTTTAGGGAAGGGTCAAATCACAGTTGGAGATCTAATTCATCTCAAAAATGGAGATGTGATTCTACTTGATAAAAAAGCAGAGGAACCTATAGAGATATTAATTGAGGAAGTACCTAAAATCTTAGGAAGATTGGGTGTTTATAAAAAACATTTGGCGGTGCAAATTGAAAAGTTTATAACACCCAAAGAGGAAGAACAAGGAGGGTAAAATGGCAGAGGAAACCTTTGAAAAAGAAGAAAAATTGGAAGAAAAAGTTGGAGAAGAACAAACTTTAGATCCTGAGAACTTAATGGCTATGTGGGAAGAAGCCTTAAAGGAGGCTCAAGCTTCTCCTGAGACTAAACCAAAAGAAGACTATAAGGCACCAATAGAGATAGGTGAAAAAGTATCTGTAGATACAAAACCAGCAGATTTACAAGAATTA
>JBKBMM010000022.1:0-11878 GCA_046295835.1 Caldimicrobium sp. | reverse complement strand
AGACTTTCAGATCTTATAGTTTCCTATCTAAAATTAAAAGTTCCCACTGCTCAAGATTTATTAGAAACTTTAGATGGAGTAGAAAGGCTTAAAAAGATTTCTAAAATCCTTCTTCAGGAAATAGAAATCACTACCTTACAAAATAAGATTCAAAGTGAAGCTCAAGAGGAAATGGGAAGATCACAAAGAGAGTACTTTCTTAGACAACAGCTTATGGCTATAAAAAGAGAACTGGGAGAAGAAGATGATATAGAATCTGAAATAAGAGAGCTTAAGAAGAAGATAAAAAAGGCAAAAATGCCTAAGAAAGTAGAAGAAGAAGCTTTGCGTCAGTTAAGACGGTTGGAGATTATGCATCCAGAATCAGCTGAGGCTACAGTAATAAGGAATTATTTAGAATGGTTGATTGAACTTCCTTGGAGCATTTCCACCAAAGATAATCTTGATTTAAAAAAAGTTAAAGAGGTTTTAGATGAAGACCACTATAATTTGGAAAAGGTAAAAGAGAGATTGCTCGAGTTTTTGGCAGTAAAAAAGATTAATCCTAAAGCTAAAGGAGCAATTTTATGTTTTGTAGGACCACCTGGTGTTGGCAAAACCAGTCTTGGCAAGTCTATTGCAAGAGCCTTGGGGAGAAAGTTTGTAAGAGTTGCTTTAGGCGGGGTAAGAGATGAGGCTGAGATTAGAGGGCATAGGAGAACTTATGTAGGAGCCCTTCCAGGTAGAATTATTCAGGGAATTAAACAAGCAGGAGTTAATAATCCAGTCTTCCTTTTAGATGAAATTGATAAACTTTGTATTTCCTTTCAGGGAGATCCAGCAGCAGCTCTTCTTGAAGTACTTGATCCTGAACAAAATAAAGAGTTTGTAGATCATTACTTAGATGTCCCCTTTGATCTTTCTAATGTCCTCTTTATTGCTACTGCCAATATGGTTGAGCCTATTCCAAGAGTCCTCCTCGATAGAATGGAAGTGATTTACCTTTCTGGATATACCTTTAAAGAAAAACTGGAAATAGCTAAAAAATATCTTTTGCCTAAACTCATCAGAGAACATGGCCTTAAGAAAAAAGATTTAAATCTAAGTGATGAAGTAATTCTTAAAATTATTGAAGAATATACTTCAGAATCAGGGGTAAGGGAATTAGAACGAAAGTTGGCAGCCCTTTGTAGAAAGATTGCAAAAAAGATTGCAGAGGGTGAAAAAGGTCCCTTTATAATCACCTTAGATAACTTACATGAGTATCTGGGGCCTCCGGAGTTTATTGAGGATTTGAGACTTACAGAGGACGAGGTAGGAGTAGCTACTGGTCTTGCTTGGACACCAAATGGTGGAGAAGTCCTTTATGTGGAAACTGCTCTTATGCCAGGAAAGGGAAATCTTATTCTTACTGGATCTTTAGGAGATGTGATGAAAGAGAGTGCTCAAGCAGCCCTCTCATATATTAGGTCTCGTTATGCAGAACTTGGGATTGATCCAAAATTTCATACAAAGTATGATCTTCACATTCATGTTCCTGCAGGAGCTATACCAAAAGATGGCCCAAGTGCTGGTGTAACTATCGCAACTTCTATAATCTCTGCCTTAACTAAAAGACCAGTTTTAAAAGAATATGCTATGACAGGAGAAATCACCTTGAGAGGAAGGGTACTACCTGTAGGTGGTATAAAAGAAAAAGCCCTTGCAGCTTTAAGAAAAGGGATAACAAAGGTAATTATTCCAAAACAAAATGAAAAAGACCTCCAGGAAATCCCAGAAGATCTCAGAACCCAAATCACTTTTATAAAAGTTTCACATTTAGATGAAATTCTTAAAATTGTGTTAAAATAATTAATGATGGAAGTGAAAAAAAGAGGAAGAAAGGCAAAGGAAAGTAAAGAACATATACATAAAGAGCCTATAGAAGTTGTGGATGAACAGTGTCAAACTATTGGAATATTGCCTCGCGGAGAGGTTCACTATAAAGGGCTTTATCATAGAGCCGTTCATGTTTTTCTTTTTAATTCCAAAGGGGAAATTTATTTACAAAAGAGATCCTATGATAGAGAAGAAAATCCAGGGCTCTGGAGTTCTTCAGCTTCAGGCCATGTTAATCCAGGAGAGGCTCTTTATTCTGCCGCCAAAAGAGAACTCATGGAGGAACTAAGAATTAAGGTTAAAATAGAGGAGATTTTGCAGGTGCCTCCCTGTGCTGAAACTAATTGGGAATGCACCACCCTTTTTGTTGGAAAAACAGACAAAAATCCTAAACCTAATCCTTTAGAGGTAGTTGAAGGGCGTTTTTTTTCCATTTCAGAATTAGAGAAACTTTTAGAAGAAAATCCTGAAATTTTTAGTCCTATTTTTAGGTATCTTTGGAGGCGGTACAAAGAAAAAGCATCTCAGGGATAAGATGAGATAAACCCTCTTTAGTTAAAAGGGCTTCTAAAATTTTTAAGTCCTTCTCTTTAATATATTCTGGTATTGGAGCTAAGGCAAAGATTTGCAACTTTTTTTCTTTTTCTTCTTGTGATAAAGGGCTTTTTAAAATTTCTTCTCTAATTTTACGCATAAGTTTAAGATAAAGTTCATATTCTTTTCCAAGAATGCTTTCAAGTCTTTCTCTAAGTCTTTTTGCTACAGCAGGACTTGCTCCGCCTGTTGAAATAGCCAGCGTTAAATCTCCTCTTTCAATAAGTGAGGGTACGATAAAGGAACAATATTCAGGTTTATCCACAATATTGCAGGGAATACCCTTTTCTTCTGCTTCTTTGTAAATTTCTTCTTGAACCAAAGGATTATTTGTAGCACCAATTACTATAAAGGCACCCTCAAGATCCCCTTTCTCATATTCCTTTTTTTCCCAGAGAATCTTACCTTCCTTTACTAAATTCTTTAGTCTATTTGTGAGTTCTGGTGAAATAACTTTTATTTTTGCACCTCTATCCAAAAGGGTTAAAATTTTTCTTTCCGCTACTTGTCCCCCTCCAATAACAACTACCAATTTATTATCCAATTTGAGAAAAATAGGATAATATTTAGTCAACTTCCCCCCATCCTTCTAATTTATGATTCCAAAATTGAGTAGCCTTAGGATAAATTTTTTTAAATTTTACAAAAAGATAGTTATTTTTCCAATACTTTTCAAGAATTTCAATATTTACTCTGGCTAATTTAAAGTGTGCTAAAAGTGCTAAAAAGTTTTCTTCTCTTTTAAAACGCACCTTAAAAGTTTCTTCACAAATTTTCCTACTTTTTATGAGATTTAAAGCATCTTCAAAAAGATATTTTCCTAACTCTTTATAAACCTCTTCTTTAAACTCCTCAAACTCATAAAGATTAGTAAGCAGTCTTATTAAGCGAAGACTAATATAATTTGGTTCCACCTCACCCAAATAGGGGAAAACTATTTTAAGATCCATAAGATTAGAATAGGGTGTAACATATTTAACTCTTGAAGTACCACTATCAGACTTAAAAACTAATCCCTCTCTTTTTTCTATGTGATATCTTACTACAAGTTTCCTAATTTTTTCATAATCCTTTTCTGGGTCAAAGGGGCCTAAAATCTCGGGATGATTAAGTTGAAATTCCTTAAGAAGCTTGATTTTATGTGAAATACTAAGAAATTTTCCCGTATTTCTATCCACAATATCGAAAACAAAAAAGTTTATATCTTCCTTTATATGAGGAGGCCATTCACTGACAAAGGGGTTTTCAGGTCCAGCTAATTCACAACAAAGGTAATAATTAGGGTATCTTTCAAAGAATTCAGGTAGTGTAGGAAGAAAATCTTCCCAGCGGTCAGTGGCAAAGGGACAAATATAACCTCTTCTTGTAAAGGCTAAAATTTCTTTTTCAATTTTAAGAAGTCTTATATTATATCCCTCAATTTTTTCCTCGGCAAAAAAGGGATATTCTAAGTAACGGTTAAGCCCAGTTTTTAAAACATAGATTCTTGGGATTGAGGGATATCCTTTTATAAAAAGGTTGTCATTAAAAAAGGTCCCTACAGGAAGGTTTTTGAATTCTTTATTGATTCTAAAGAATTCAAAATTTCTCCAAGTGGTATAAAGGAGTTTGCCTTTATCATAAGCCCTTTCCCATTCTTCATATGGATAAACCTTTAGTCGTGGGTTCTTTTCCCAGAAATTTTTTAGAATTTTTTTTATTTCTTCATGTTCTCTCAAGGGCAACCTCACCTCTATTTTCTAATTCTCCTTCAACTTTTATTTTAATTCCATCTAAAAATTGAGGTATTAACCAAGCTTGAGTTAAAAGATGTTGTGTAATTTTAGAAACCGTATAAGTAAAATATTTTTCTCCACTTTTTAATAAGAGCAAAGTGCTTGGCAATAAAAGTTGATCACCTAAATAGGGATCAAACTGTGTATCCGTGGAGAGGAAGTGAAGAAATTCATTAGTAGCTTCTTCTCCTATTTTTTCTGCAGGAACTCCCTTTTTTCCAAAGGCGGTAAATCCAGCTCTTTTTTTCTGGTCTATCCCATATAGGAAAAGGATTGTACCTGGTGAGTCACTGGGTACTCTAAGAGTTTCTACTATGGCTTCAATTTGGGCCTTCCTTAGGATTTGTATTGCAGCTTTAGCTTGTCTTTCAACAACATGGGCTGGCAAATCATCACTACTGAGACTTAAAATTTTAGCCTTTTCCAATCTAAAACCCGGAGTAAATTTGGGGAGACAAATGGAGGTACTTTTTTCAATTATTGCCTTTATTTTCCCCCCACCTTTGGGATAAAAACCAATTTTTTCAAGATATATACTACACTTAAATCCAAAGGAGGCTATCACAGGAAGATACACCTTTTCTAAATAGTGAAAAGTTGGGGCATGCGGCACATGGGTGCCACCTTTAAGAATTAGTGTTGCTCCATGAGAAAAGGCTATGGGATACAGTAAAGTTTGAAAGAGGAGAGAGGTTGACCCTGCTGTACCAATGTCAAAATAAAAAGTGCCCCTTTGGGGATATCTTTTGGGAATAAAGAGTAGTTCTTGAGAAAAGAGTTCTTCTCCTTTAGTTTCGGCAGAGGAAAGCTCTCTACAAGCCTTCACACAGGCTAAGTGTTGAGGTTGAAGCCCAGGTTTGGGACGTTTGGCCCTTATATTTAAGATTTTTATTGGCTTTAAAAAAATTATTGCAAGAGAAAGGGCAGTACGAAGAATCTGTCCGCCACCTTCTCCAAAGGAACCATCAATATGAAGTAGTTTACCCTCTATAAAGACCTCCATTTATATGAAATACTGAACCTGTTATATAGCTTGCCTGTTCACTTGCTAAAAAGAGGGCTAAATAAGCTACTTCCTCAGGAAGCCCAGCTCTTTTAAGAGGAATTTCCTGTAAAAAGGCATCTTTTACCTTTTCAGGGAGTTTTTCTGTCATATCTGTCTCAATATAACCTGGGGCTATGGCATTTACAGTGATATTTCGTCCAGCAACTTCTAAAGCCAAAGCTTTGGTGAAACCAATAAGACCTGCTTTTGCCGAGGCATAATTTGTTTGCCCAGGATTACCTGTAAAGGCAACTACAGAAGAAATATTTATTATTCTTCCCCAACGGGCTTTAAGCATCATGGGAAGAACTGCCTGAGTTACATAAAAGGCACTAAAAAGATTCGTTCTAAGAACTGCTTCCCAATCTTCCTCTTTCATTCTAAGTAAAAGCCCATCTCTGGTAATCCCTGCATTATTTACAAGTATATGAATTACTCCTATCCTTTCTTCTAACTCTTTTAGAGCCTCTTTCACCTCTTTGGCATTAGATACATCAAAGGGAGCTAAATATACACTTCTCCCCATTTTTTCTATTTCCCTGGCTAATTCTTCAGCACTATCTTTAGAACTCCGATAGTTTATTATTACCTCAGCACCAGCTTTCGCAAATTCAAAGGCTATAGCTCTTCCAATTCCCCGTGATGCCCCAGTAATTAAAGCCCTCTTTCCCTCTAACATAAATCCTCCTAATATTTATTCTCAATAACCAACTTTTTTAATTAATCCTATTTTAGCAAATCTTTAAAAGATTAGCAACTTAGATTAAACTTATAATACTGTTGGAAATTTTATGAGTGATAAGCTTTTAGAAAACACCAAAAATATTTAGTTGATAAGTAATAAAAAAGGGGTTATAATAAAATTATAATAAACGCATAAGGATTTATATGTGTTAAAGGGTTTTAAGGATTTCATCCTGCGAGGTAGTGTGGTAGATCTGGCAGTAGCCGTTATTATCGGCGGGGCCTTTGGCCAGGTAGTGAACTCCCTGGTGGTGGATGTAATTACCCCCTTGATCGGGGCTTTGGTAGGGGCACCAGATTTTTCTGCCCTCAAGCTGGGGCCCATCGCCTTGGGGAAGTTTATCAACGCCGTGGTCAACCTCCTGGTGGTAGGAGCAGCCGTATACTTTTTGGTAGTGGTACCTATGCAGCAGCTTGAGAAGCGACGCAAGAAGAAGGAGGAAGAGGAGGTCAAGCTTCTGAGGGAGATTCTGGCGGAGCTTAAGCGTAAGGCCTAAGACGATTGTTAACAGAGCTTTAATGAAATTTAGGTTTTGTACTTTGGAATATTCTAAAGAGCTTTTTAAAAAGTCATTTTTCTTAATTCTTACTATCTTTTTAATTTCCTGTAGTACTAAGGAGAGGCTTTCTTATACATTAAAGGATTTTAAAGAGAGATCTCTTGAGAGAATTAAAGTAAATTTAGCTCAAGTTCCTCTTATAAAAAGATGGATAAAACTTCCTCCGCCTCCAAAGGAGGCATATCAAAAAGCTGAAGAAAAAATCTCCTTTTTAAAACTCTCTAAGGCAAAAGATCTTTACAAAGAAGAATATAATAAGATTTTGAAGGAATGGCAAGAGGCATCAAGAGACTATGAGAAGAAATATTATCGATCAGCAGAAAAAAAACTAAAAAAGGTCCTTGAGTCTGCAGAAAATTTACTTGCAAAGGTAGAGGAGTATGAAAGAAATCTGAGGGAAAGGGCAAGCCTTAGGTATAAAACCCTTGAGAAGGAAATCCTCAATAGAAACTATACTAATGATGAAGAAAAACTCAAGGCAAGGCTCTATCTTTTTAGGCTTAAGAATTTAGTAGAACTTGGAAAATTTGATGAATTTGAAAGAGAAGCAGAAAAAGTCCCCTTTTAGCTTGAAAAATTTATCTCTTTTTCTTTCTACAGGTGGGTTCATAGGCTATCTACCTCCCTTTCCTGGAACTCTTGGTGCCTTAGAGGGCGTTTTTCTTTATAGATTTTTCATAAATTATTCTTTTAAATGGCACTTAGTTATAATTTTTTTTCTTCTTATCATAGGGATAATAACTTCTCAGGTTGCCTCAAAAGTTCTTCAAAACAAAGATCCTGATCAAGTAGTGATAGATGAGGTAGTTGGGGCCTATTTGGCTTGTCTTGGGAAGACCTCTTTTTGGGAATTGACACTTGCTTTTATTTTTTTTAGAATAATTGATATAACTAAGCCATTTCCTATGAGAAGATTGGAGAGACTAAAGGGTGGTTTGGGTATTATGGCTGATGATGTGCTTGCTGGCGTAATAACTAACCTCATTGTAACTCTACTTTATTTGGGTTTTGGGGTCTAAATTGAAGGGAGCCCTTATTTTTATAGGAGATGAGTTAATAGCTGGAAGAATCCTCAATACCAATGCAGAATTTGCTGGAAAAGTTCTTTCTTCTATAGGCGTAACTATTGGTGAAATTGTTACTATTCCTGACGATGAGGAAAGAATTATCAATACATTAAAAAGATTAAAAGAAGAATATGATTTTATTATTACCTCAGGTGGACTTGGGCCTACAGAGGATGATTTTACTCTTTTAGCCTTGGCAAAGGCTTTTAATCTAAGGTTAATTCAAGATGAAGCCCTTATTTCTGCAATTTTATCAAACAAAGAGTACAAAAGTACTCTGGATATGGCAAAGAGAATGTCCTTCATACCAGAAGGAGCCCAATGGTTAGCTGAAGGAGAAAGCATGGTAGGCTTTTATCTTCCCTATCAAGAAAAGCTTCTTTTATTTCTACCTGGTGTACCTGAACAATTTCAGTTTTTATTAAAAAATAAGGTACTTCCCATTTTATGTAATAAAGAGCAAGAGAAAAGAAAAAAAGAAGGCTGTAAAGAGGACAGAATAATAAAAAATTTAGTATTTTTTGATTTAAATGAGACGGATCTAAATAAATTCATGTATACTTTGGTTGAGGAAGAACCTCCTAAAATAGGTTATTATCCTATTTTTCCAGAGGTAAAAGTAGTTCTCTTTGGGATAAAAGAAAAGGTTGAAAAATTTACTGAGGCTCTTAACAAGAGGTTTAAATTTAATTTAGTGAGCAAGGAGGATGAAAGTTTAAATCAGGTTATAGGAAGATTATTAAGGTCCAAGGGGCAGACATTAACTACAGCCGAGTCTTGCACAGGTGGTATGTTAGCAAGTTTAATAACTAATATCTCTGGAAGTTCAGCTTATTTCGAGAGGGGCTTCATTACTTATACAGAAGAAAGTAAAAGAGAAATTTTAGGTGTAAGTAAGGAAACTTTGGAGCAATATGGTGTTTATAGTTATGAAACTGCTTTAGAGATGGCTATAGGTGCTAAGAGATTAGCAAGAACACATTATGCCCTTTCAACTACAGGTATTGCAGGTCCAACAGGAGGGACTTCAGAAATTCCAGTGGGAACTGTTTTTATTGGCTTAGCAACCCCTTCTAAAGCCTTTGCTTTTCATTTTCATTTTAATGGGGATAGAATAACCATACAAAGAATAGCCAGTTTTACTGCCCTTGATATCTTACGGAGGTATATCCTTTATGGTGAGAGCTTTTTTAGCTATAGATTTGCCCTGGGAATTAAAGAAAGAACTTTGGAGTCTTAAAAAATTAGAAGAACCTCCCTACACCAAGCTCAAATGGGTTGAAGAGGAAAATTTTCATATAACCTTGAGATTTTTTGGTACAGTCTCAGAAAATTTAGTTGAAAAGATTTCTAAAAGTAGTGAAGCGGTTTGTCAAAAAATTGCGAGTTTTAAATTAGAAATTAAGGAATTGGGAACTTTTCCTGAAAAAGGCCTTCCTAAGGTTATTTGGATAGGGGTAGAAAATAAGGAAAACCTTCTTGAAGAGCTCTATAAAAATTTAGAAAAGGGATTTAAATCTCTGAAATTAGAGGATAAAAAGGAAAAATTTCATCCTCATGTGACTTTAATTAGAGTAAAAGAGGTAAGAGATGAAAAAGCCTTGAAAGAATATTTGGAAAGGCTAAAAAAAGAAGCAGAAAAATTAAAAGGAAAAAAATTCATAGTGAGAGAAATTGTGTTATTTAAAAGTGACCTTTTACCAAAAGGTCCAAAATATACCCCTTTGAAGAAGATTCCTCTGAAAGATGTTTAGGTATACTTTTATAATGGTTATTTTTGGCACATTACTATTTTTAAGTCTTTCCTTGGGAAAATCTAAGGAGTTTTTTTTAAATAGTGAAGTTCATCCAGAGTATGGGGATACCCTTATTATTGGGGCGATAGCAGATGCAAGCATTCTCGTACCTATGCTGGCAACGGATGCCATGAGTCATATTGTAGCGGAGAAAATCTTTCGTGGGGTGGTAAAATATTCTCCTGATTTAACAATTGTAGGAGATTTAGCTGAGAAATTTGAAATTTCAAAAGATCAGAAAGTTATTACCTTTTATTTAAGAAGGGGAGTTAAGTGGGAAGATGGTGTTGAGGTTACCGCTAAAGATGTGGAGTTTGGATTTAAACTTATTACAGATAAAAATATACCTTCTGCTTATGCCAGTGATTTTCTTGAGGTAAAAGAATTTAAGGTTTTAAATCCCTATACTTTCAGAGTAACCTATAAAAAACCTTTTGCTTTGGCTCTTTCATCCTGGGGCAATTTAGTAGTTTTGCCCAGACATCTTTTAGAGGGGAAAGATTTAAAATATCTTCAAAGCCAATTTGGGAGAAGACCTATAGGAAATGGTCCTTTTAAATTGGAAAAATGGGAGCCACAAAATAGAATTATTCTTAGCTATAATCCCAATTTTTTTGAAGGAAGACCTTATTTAGATAGAATAATTTATAGAATCATTCCTGATCCTACCACTTTATTTATGGAATTAAAGGCAGGAGGAATGGATTGGATTTCGCTTACGCCTTTACAATACCTGAAATTAAGAGAGGAGGAAAGGCTAAAAAAGGAATTTCAACTATACAAATATTTAGCTTTTGCATATACCTATGTGGGGTATAATTTAAGGGATCCCCTTTTTAAAGATAAAAGGGTGAGACAAGCCTTATGTTATGCCATAGATAAAGAAAAGGTGGTTAAAGGTGCTCTTTTAGGTCAGGGAATCCCAGCATATGGACCATATAAGCCTGATGCCTGGTTTTATAATCCTGCTATAGAAAAAAGTTGTTCCTATAATCCCAAAATGGCTATAAAACTATTAGAGGAGGCAGGTTTTAGAAGAGGAAAAGATGGTCTTTGGTATAAAGGTGGAAGGCCCTTTGTCTTTACTATTCTAACAAACCAAGGAAACTTGTCTCGCCTCCTTGCTGCCCAGATTATACAGCAAGATTTGGCTAAAATAGGTATTCAAGTAAATATCCGAGTTATGGAGTGGACAACCTTAATTCATCAATTTATTGATAAAAGGCAATTTCAAGCTGTAATTCTGGGATGGACTTCAGGACCTGATCCTGATCTTTATGATATTTTTCATTCTTCAAAAATAGACAGTCCAGGCCTAAATTTTATAGGCTATAAAAATCCCGAAGTAGATAAACTTTTAGAAGAGGGAAGATATACCTTAGATAGAGAAAAAAGAAAAAAAATCTATTTTAAATTACAAGAGATTTTAGCTGAAGATCAGCCCTATACCTTTCTTTATATTCCCATGAGTTTAGAAGCTATTCATAAGCGTTTTCGAGGTATTAAACCCTCAGCAATTGGTATTGGCTATAATATAGAAAAATGGTGGGTGCCCCGCTCTGATCAAAAGTACCTATTACCATAAAGGAGGATTTTATGGCAGAGAAAGTAAAGTTAGTAATATTTGAAGCAAAAGACTGGGAAAAAGAGATGTTTATTAAAAATTTAACAGATAAACTTTCTCAAGACTTTTCTGATTTAGAGATTGAATTTTCTTCTGAACCGTTAAAAGGAACTAATGCCTTTAATTATAAAAATTCAAACTTGATAGTAATTTCCTCAAATTCCCTTATCAATGAAGAGGTTCTTGAGCAAATACCTTTTCTTAAATTGATTATTACTCGAACTACAGGGATAGACCATATTGATGTTTTAGCTTGTCAGAGAAGGGGAATTCAAATCTCTAATGTGCCATATTATGCTTCAATTACTGTAGCTGAGCATGTTTTTGCACTCATCTTTGCCTTAGCAAGAAAACTAAGAAAAAATTTAGAAAAAATGCAAATATTTGATTTTTCAAGAAAGGACTTGTTAGGTACAGATCTATATGACAAAGTTTTGGGAGTAATAGGTACTGGCAACATTGGAAGACATCTTTGTAGGATTGGATATGGAATAGGGATGAAGATTTTAGCTTATGATATAAATGAGTCTAAAGAGCTAATAGAACAATATAAAGTTGTATACACTTCATTAGATAATCTCTTGCAAGAGTCTGATGTAATAACGGTGATGGTGCCTTACTATTCTAAAACTCATCATTTAATAAATATGGAAAACATTAAATTAGTAAAAGATACAGCTATGCTTATTAATGCTTCAAGGGGTCCAGTAGTTGATACCCGGGCCTTGATTTGGGCTTTAGATAAGGGAAAATTAAAAGGGGGTTTAGCTTTAGATGTTTTTGAGGGAGAAAGGGTGTTATTAGAGAAATCTTATC